>DATDOJ010000357.1:0-10915 GCA_035293345.1 Bacteroidia bacterium | reverse complement strand
CAATCTTACGTATTTTCAATCAGCATTGGTATAAATCCTCCCTTCATTGCATGTTACGACACTTCAGGTAATCTTGTCTGGGAAAGAAATTCACCTGTGCTCTCAAGCGAAAGAGCTGTGGTCAGCAAACTGGATTTCAGCCCTGACGGAAATCTTGTTTCCTCCGGATATGAAATGCCTATTTGCGATGTAACTATGAATACAGGTGTGGTGCAGAAATTGGATTTACAGGGAAGTACTGTTTGGGTAAAAACATTTCAACAACCATTTTCCATTCCTGATTTTTATTCCTTCGGTAATGGGCTTCAGGTTTTGAGTAATAACTCGATTCGGGTGTCAGCGGGAAAAGCTGTTTATCATCTGAAAGATAATGGAGATAGTTTAACTGTGTCATATTTCCCTTTAAGCATAGTAGGAGAAATTCATCAGACACCCGATGGATATTTACTGCTTGCCTGTGACAGCGGGATTGTCAAATGCGACACAGCAGGCAACGTCATGGATACTCTGCGCTTCAACCGACCGGTGAATAACATTCAAATCCCGTCTCAGACGGAATATTTTTTTATCTCAAACCGTATTCTTTACAAGACCAATGCACAGCTCATTATTATTGATTCCCTTAACCTTCAGACAACATTTACCGCGATTAAAAACGTCAGGCATGACAACGGCAGATTATGGGTTCTTGGAAAAAAGAATGTCAGTGGAAATGATATCGCATCCGTGGAGGTTTTTGACCTGAACTTCAATGCTGTTTCCTCTCATATCTATTCCGGTTTCAACGGCTCCGATTTTCTTCCGGAAAAAATAATCATTCAACCAGATCATTATGTTTTCGCTGGGCACGAAAAGACAAAACAGAGTATTCACTGCTTTATGAAATCCTTTGAGAAGACCAATCACACAACAAATAATTTTAATAATGATGCGGGTGTTATTTCCATGAGAAGCGATTCTTCCTATGCCATTCATTACATAGCAAGCATTTATAATGTTCATATTAATGTTTATGCGACTGTTAAAAATTTTGGAATTGCTCCTTTAAATATTGTCCATTTAAACGCAATGATTTTTCCAATGGGCATTTGTTTACCTCAGGTTTACTATAATGCATTCCAATCCCTTAATCTTGCCCCGGGCGACTCGATGGAATTTTATTTAGGATGGTTTCATACACAGGCAAATCTTATTGCCTCAAATAATTTTTACACCCAGTGTGTCTGGACCTCTTCTCCCGAAAGCAAGATGGACGTTAACCATTCCAACGATACCTTGTGTACTGCATTCCTTATGGATACTATAATTGGCATTAAGGAATTATCCTATGAAAATGATTTCAACGTATTCCCAAATCCGTGCTCAAATCTGACTACCGTCAGCAGCACTCAATCACCAATTGAATTCATAATAATCTTTGACGTGTTTGGCAGGGAAATTTATTTTGAACATCCCGAATATGAAGTCCGGAATCAAACGATTGATCTTTCTAAATGGTCAAATGGTTTCTACATGATAAAAGTAATTTCCAGGAGTCGTGAAAAAGTTATCAAACTCGTAAAACAGTAATCCGGTTAATACTTAACAAACTTCGCTATCTGTTCTCCTTTCTCTCCTCGGACTATTACAAAATAAATCCCGGGGCTCAGATGCGAAACATCAATTACAGTTTCGTCTTGTACACCTGAAATCTTCCGTCCGAATAAATCAAAAACTTCAATGTTCCCAACTCGATCCCGATTCAATCGGGATGAAATTCGAAATTCATTATTCACCGGGTTCGGATAAACAAAAATCCCCGATAACACATTTTCCCTTTCATTAATTCCAACAGAAGCATTAATGAGAAACCACGGGGTTGAAGTCGAATCCGTTGAGAAGAAATTGAAAAGCATATTCGCCACCTTTTGTCTTCCTGCATTGGAAGGATGTGTGCCATCCGTGTTGAAGTCAGCCGGGCAAAGCCAGGTCAAGCCATCGCTGCGCGGAATCAAACCGTCAGCCCAGAGGTAAGGTCCCCATGCAAGCCATGCCGAACGCGGATTAGTTCCTGTGTAAGTCAATGCTGTATCACCGTTAACCTGTTCTTCAATCAACCGCTTCACACTCCACCCTGAATAATATGCATAGGGTTCAGGATTCAGCGCAGTCGTTGCATAGCCCGCATAAATCCGGCTCGACAAATAACATAACTTCAGATTAGGAAATTTTGTTTTGCATAATTGCATCGCTTGTTTGAATTTATTTTTCAGCGCGTCAGGATACGTTGCAAAGGCAGTATCATTAGGCCCCATCTCCGCTTCCTTGAACCAAACCACCTGAACCTGCGAAGCTCTCACACCTGCATTCGCCAACCGTGTGTTTACAGTGGGCCAAAATATTCCTGTCGTGTCGAGTATCTGAACAATTGCTTGACCGCCCTGCGCGCAATCCACGAGTTTACACTTCGGATTTTTCTGCGCGAATGTATCTGTCATCGGAATAAAAACCTGTGTCTCCTGTGTCGTGTTTGACATGCCGATGGAAGCCCACACAATCCATCCGTTGGCAGCATCAACATTTCCATTCGTGTCCAGCGGTTGAATGTTGTTGGCAATATTCAGCCCAGCACTCATGTGGGCAGAAGGAATAAAATTAGAACCGTTCGGATATAATCCGCCCATTGCGCCCTGAAAGTTTCCGGTTCCCAAATCATTGATGGGAATATAACCTGTGGAAGTGTTGCTGCAATTCTGTGAATACGAAATCACGAATGCCAAGAGGCAGAATAAAAGAAGAGTAATTTTTTTCATGGTATCAGTTTTAAAAGTTGAATAAAGGTAAAAAGATTTTTTAATATCGGAATAGATGCTGCGCATAATTATCTTTACTCCGGAAAATTAAAGATTTACCCTATGACAACGAAAAACGTTTTTCGTTTAACCTGTATAATGTTAATGGTTTTCATTTCCTCCTGCTCCGTCAAACAGCAAGCCGATTCTGTTTTCTATAACGGAAAAATCTACACCGTTGACAGCGCTTTTTCAATCGCAGAATGTCTCGCCATCGGCAATGGAAAAATTCTTGCCGTTGGAAGCAACGATGAAATCCTTGCTCAATACGATTCAAAAAATCAAATTGATTTACAAGGCAAATCCGTTTATCCCGGCTTCTACGATGCTCATTGTCATTTCTTCGCCTACGGAAGTGACTTAGTCAAGTGCGATTTATACGGCACAAAATCTTTTGATGAAGTTATTCAAAAGGTTGTGCAATATGCAGCAGAGTCCCCCTCTCCTGAAGGAGAGGGGTTAGGGGTGAGGTGGATATTAGGTCGCGGCTGGGACCAAAACGACTGGGCAGTAAAAGAATTTCCTGACAACAAAATTCTCGATTCTCTTTTCCCTCACACTCCCGTTTATCTCGTTCGTGTTGACGGTCACGCTGCACTGTGCAACAGTGAAGCATTGCGAAGAGCCAACATCACTGCAGCAACAAAAGTCAGCGGTGGAAGTATTGAACTTAAAAACGGAAAGCCCACAGGCATCCTCACTGACAATGCAAAAGACCTCGTCAGTGAAATCATCCCTCCGTTTGATGAGGCAATGAACAGGAAAGCATTGCTGACTGCCCAGCAAAATTGTTTTGCAGTCGGGCTAACCAGCGTTTGTGATGCCGGTCTCGGAAAAGACACCATTGAACTGATACAAAAAATGCAGAACGAAAATGTTTTGATGATGCGCATCAACGTCATGGTTGCTGATTACGGAAAGAATCCTGACTACTATTTTCAGAAAGGAAAAATAAAGACAGACCAATTAAATGTCCGCACAGTAAAAGTGTATGGTGACGGAGCGATGGGTTCCCGCGGGGCATGCCTCGTTGAGGAGTACAGCGATAAACCGGGGCACAAAGGATTTCTTCTGCATGATACAGCGTACTTCCGGAAAATTGCTCAGCAATGTTATGAGCACGGCTTCCAGATGAGTACGCACTGCATCGGTGATTCGGCAGTGAGAATGATCCTTAAAATTTATGGCGAAGTGCTGAAGGGAAAAAATGATTTACGCTGGCGCATCGAGCATTGTCAGATTGTTCACCCTGATGATTTGCTGCTGTTCGAAAAGTTCAGTGTGATTCCTTCTGTGCAGCCAACGCATGCCACTTCAGATATGTATTGGGTTGAAGAACGTCTCGGAAAAGAAAGAGTTCATTCTGCTTATGCTTACAATGATTTACTCAAACAAAATAATCTCATCGCATTCGGAACTGATTTCCCTGTTGAAAATATTTCTCCTCTTTATACTTTCTATGCTGCAGTTGCCCGCAAGGATTTGAAAAACTTTCCGTCTCCTGACGGATTTCAACCTGAAAATAAAGTGAGCAGGGAAAACACATTGCGTGCAATGACAACGTGGGCTGCCTACTCCTGCTTCGAAGAAAAAGAAAAAGGAACGCTCACTCCCGGCATGTTTGCTGACTTTGTAATTCTCAGTGATGATATCATGACAATTGCTGAAGATAAAATTCCCGCTGTAAAAGTTGAGGCAACATTTCTGAACGGAGAAAATGTTTACACGAAAAAAAAGTAAAAACTATTTTACCCTGAAGGTGGTGCGGAAGACATGGTCCCAGAATTTTGAACTTACACCGAAGCCATGGTAGGCATCCATGTAATGATGACGCATGTGATGGTTTTTCAGTTCCAGCCAGAAGTTGCTTTTAAAATTGAAATGATGAATGGCGAAATGCGTCATGTCATAAAACAAATAGCCGCTGATGAAGCCGATGAAAAAAGGATTCACCATCGCTTCTCCCGCTATGGCATGGAACAAAAAGTAAAACAAAGCTGCAAGTGGAATGCTGATGGTGGGAACCATCACGAGCCGCTTGGAATCGCTCGGATAATCATGGTGAACACCGTGCATGATAAAATGAATCTTCGCGCCAATTTTTCCCGGAGGCATCCAATGGAAAACAAACCGGTGCAAAACATATTCAGTAATCGTCCAGACACACAAGCCGAGAACAATCATTCCGAAGATTATGCCTATAGAAAGATGATATTCAAAAACTGAAATGTAAAAGCAAAAGAAAATCACCGGCAGAAAAATATAAACCGGAACCAGAAAATGAATATGCGTCAACGAATCAAGAAACCTGTTCCCGAACATCGGAACTGTTTCGTCTTCGTTTGAAATAAAGTTTTTTGCCATTGTTAATTCTGTGGCACAAATGTAATCCTTAAGCGCAAGTTTGACAAGTATATTTGCGGGATGAGAAAATGGTTATTGGGTTATTGGGTTATTAGGTTAATGTCAAGCGTTTTCATTTCTGATTATTCATTTGCTCAAACTTCTCTAACCTGGAAACTCTTTTCAAGTCCGCTCGACACTGCCATTGTACTTGCCGGAACATTCGGAGAAATCCGTTCGAATCATTTTCACTCCGGCATTGACATCCGCACGGGCGGTGAAGAAGGAAAAGAAGTTATGGCTGTGTCAGACGGATTTATTTCGAGAATAAAAGTTTCTGCCGTTGGTTTCGGCAAAGCACTTTACATCACCCACAATAACGGTTACGTAACTGTGTACGCTCATCTGCAAAAGTTTAACGACACTCTTGACAAATATGTGAAACGTGAACAATACAAACGCGAATCGTTTGAAGTGGAATTATTTCCCTCAGCAAATGAATTTGTTTTTAAGCAAGGTGAAATAATCGCATACAGCGGCAACACAGGCGGCAGCACCGGTCCGCATCTGCATTTTGAAACCCGCGACACTAAAACGGAAGAACCAAGGGAGCCGCTGCTTTTCCTGGGAAATATTCTGAACGACACCATTCATCCCGAAATTAAATCCATAGTTATTTACCCGCTGAACAAAAACGGAAGTGTAAATAGTGCCTGTCAAAAATTATTAGTTCCTCTTGTATTAAGGGATAAAATATTTTCTGATACAACAACACAAAAAATTGTTGTTAACGGTGAAATCGGTTTCGGCATTGAAACATACGACAAACAGATTCATGAAGGTGCCGAACTCGGAATAAAAAGAATTGAACTTTTCATTGATGATAAAATGATTTATGATTACAGTATCGAACGTTTCCGTTTTGACGAAACAAAGTTTGTGAATGCAAATATTGATTATGCGGAAACAGTCGGGTGGGGAAAAACAATCATCCTTTGCTACCGCCTTCCGGGAAATGATTTCAGGGTGACATTCAGAAACGAATTACAGGGCATCCTGAATTTTAACAGCGAAGCAAGTCATGAGGTCTTGTTTCACGTTTATGATTTTAACAATAACATTTCGCAGGCATCATTTTATTTTACTTCCGCATCAGAAAAAGTTTCTTGCGCGGGAAACATACCGAACGACTCCACATTCCTGATTTCGTATGACAAACCGTTTATCCATGAAGGCAGCGAACTGAAGATTAGTTCAGACAAACTTCCCGTTGTTTACGACAACATATATGTAACCATAACAAAACGCGGGCAGGAGAAAAACCATTTCTCCAAAACGTTTGTTGTCGGTGCGGATACTATTCCGGTTCACAACGCAATAACCCTAAGTATTAAAGCAAATAATTTGCCTAAGGCAATGAGAGATAAAGCATTGATAGTTAAAATAGATAAGGATGGAAACGTAACTTCTGCAGGAGGAAGTTTTGCCAATGGTTTTGTGACTTCCAAAATCCGTTCATTCGGCAATTATGCCGTTGCCGTTGACACCGTTCCACCCGAAATAAAAGCAACCAATCTTTCCACAAGAGGAAAAGACGCAGTCATTAAATTCAAAATAAAAATTTCGGACGACCTATCAGGAATTGCAACGTACAGGGCAACGCTCAATAAGAAATGGATGCTGTTCGAATATGACGCGAAGACAGGAACGCTTTCAGGAGAGGAAAAAGTCGAAAAGAAAAATACAACCTATAACTTTAAGTTAGTTGTTTCCGACAAAAAAGGAAACCGCTCAACCTACAGCGCAACAATGAAATACTGAGCCGGCTATTTTACAATGGTGAACTTCCCGTAAAATATTTTTTTCTCAGAAATAATTTTCAGGAAATAAACTCCTTCCGTCAGCCCTGATATGTTAATCACAGTTTCCGGTTCCCTGCTACCGATTACTTCACAGGAAAATTTCTCTCCGAGCAAATTATAGATTTCAATATTTTCAATTCTTAATTCTGAATTCTTAATTCTTAATTCTGTTTTTGCCGGATTCGGATAAACAGTAACAGCCGAACCCGCTCCATTTACATCTCCGATTCCCGAAACCGGATTTTCAAGATAAAGAACCTGCGTTACTCCAACCTGCCCGGCATTAATCTGAAGCAGCGGTTCGCCCTGGAGTTTTCCGAGCCATTTATATTCTGTGGTAACAGTAGGAACTACAGGAAGTGCGAAAGAATTTATCACAATGCTGTCGCGGTCGGTAACAATTGATTTCACACGCAGCACATTAAAAGTTCCTGTCGGAATGCTCAGGGTTCCCCAGCCGTCAGCAACATTGACGCGCGTGCGGAATTTCCGGTATGTGATTAAAGTGGAAACCGAAATGCTGAATTCAGACGAAGCAGAATCCGCATCGCCAAAGTCGAGAGGAAATTTATAAATCACATCGCGCGGATTGAACACCATCGGTGTCGGGATGGAATTAATTTCCGCTCCCTGCCCGCTGCCTTCGTACTTCGAGGCGCTGTTCTTAAAAAGATTATAAATTTTTTCCATGGTGAACGCACCGAAATTTATATCCTGCGCGCTTCTCACTCCATACGATGAACCGATGAATGCAGCAGCATAGATTGACCCGATGCCGAACAATGACTTAAACGTATCGGTATTCTGCGTGGCGCTCACGAGCGCTGAAAAATCCCAGTTGAAATTTGCGCCTGTCGGAACAGGGTCAATGGCGGGTGAGGGAGTGACAGAATTAACAACATAGATATCATTCACCGAAGGCATGTCGCCCGCGTTGATGGTGATGCTCTGCGCATTGCCGGAAAAAACGGCTGCGAGGAAAAAGAAAATTGAGAGAGATAATGTGAGTATGGTTTTTGTCATGTTCTGGATTTGATGGGGCTAAGTTACGGCAATCCTGTTTAATGAAGCAATTAAATGGATAAACCACTCCACCGCACTGTGTAGTTGTGCGGCATCAGTGCGTCTGTTTCCTTTGACAAAAAATTCAAAGCGTCATGAACAGGTTTGAGGCATTTCACACTGGGTTTCTATTTCACGTTGAGAATATAAAATCAACAGGTAATTTTTCTGATGACTACTGCCGTGATGAGTGGAAGTTTGATGCCGGTCGAATGCTGCTCAGAGGGAGCAAGCCAAATTTAAAAACCTATTTCAAATTTTGTGTTGCCATCGGCAAATGCCCGGTGGAGTTTATGATTCTGCTGCTGAAGGATTTTCTCGACCCCGAAACGCTTATCTTGTTTATCCGAAAGGAATATGAATTTAAAAAATCCTGCTGACTCCGCTAAGAATGCCTTCTATTCCATGCATTAAAGATTTTCCAATGAAAACTATTCCGCTCACAACGAAAAGTATCGCTCCCGTCACGGGAAGGATGCTTTTCATCATCAACAGGATAGCTTTTGTTATGCGGAGGATTGCTCCCGTTACAAACAGAATCCTTTTCGTGACAAGAAGGATAGCTTTTGAAACGGGAAGGATTCTTCCTGTACCAAACAAGATGCCTTTCATGACGGGAGGGATAGCTTTTGTCACAGGAAGGATACCTTTTGTAACAAGCAGGATGATTTTCATTATGGGAAGAATCGCTTTTGTTACAGGAAGGATACCTTTTATGACAAGCAGGATTGCCGTTGACTCAGAAAGCAATAATCATATAATTTTCTTAGTGCCTTAGCGTCTTAGCTGTGAAAAAAATCAAAATGATGCATAACCTCCTCCAACAGATTCCATTTCCAATCCATATATATTTTATCTAACCACTTAAACCACTTCACAAATGTCAAAAGCAAAAGTTAAAATTGAGGTTTACATGGACCTCAACATTCCGGGAAAAATTGAATATGCCCGCGACCGGGTCATAGACATGACCGGCAATGGGAATTTCGTTACGCCCGATGTTCCCTTGCCCGTATTAGGCGGTGCAGCAGACGACCTGGAATTAAAATATAACAAAGCGCAGGGAGGAGGACCGGCTGACACTGAGGCGCAAAATGCTGCCGAGTTAGTTCTCGATGACCTCATCCGCAAGGAGGCGGGTTATGTTTCGCGCATTGCCGATGGCGACACGGTCATCATCACCAGTTCCGGTTTTACACCAACCAAAACAGAGGGAACCCCCACCCCTCCACCTGCGAAAGTGCTGGGGCTCACACTCACGCAAACCCAACAGTCGGGAACCATCGTCTCCAACTGCCTGCCGCTGGAACATGCGAAAGGATTCATCACCATCCTGTCGCTTACGCCCACTCCGCAGATTGTGATTGACGGCAACCAACTCGTTATTCCCGCAGGCGGACAGAACATTATCATTCACGTTTCCACCACGCGCAAGGCAACCCACACAGGGCTGACACCGGGAGCGAAATATTACGTTGTCAAATTCGCTTTCAACGCAGCCGGGCGCGGACCGGACAGCGATATGAATTCAATCATGGTGGTGTAACTCCGCCAAACAAAAAGCGATTGCGAAGAGGAATAAAAAAACTCTCCCGGTTTCGGGGGAGCTTTTTTTTATGTGGGAAAGAATGGTGACCTTTGATGTCCCGAGTTCTCGGGATTATAAACTGATCCCATGAAAAAAAAATTACTCATTCTCATTTTTAATTTTTCTTTTTTAATTCTTAATAATTCTTTTGCCCAAACCATTTCGGGAGGAGCAGGCCATTCCCTTGCCTTGTGCAGCGACAGCACGGTCCGGGCATGGGGACACAATTTATGGGGTCAGCTTGGAAACGGAAACTCCACCGACAGCAATGTTCCGGTGCAGGTGAGCGCTTTTGCGGGTGTAATTGCAGTTACGGGGGGATACTTCCATTCCATCGCTCTGAAGAATGACGGAACGATATGGTCATGGGGATACAATGTTAATGGTCAGCTTGGAATCGGAACCAACAACAACAGCAATTTTCCGGTGCAGGTAAGTGCTCTTTCAGGTATTACCTCAATTGTCGCAGGAGGGGAGCATTCTCTCGCCCTGAAAAATGACGGAACAGTACGAGCTTGGGGATGGAATTTTAATGGTCAGCTTGGAAACGGTGACACAATCAACAGCAATGTTCCGGTACAGGTTAGCGCTCTCTCAGGCATAACTGCAATTTCTGGAGGAGGTTTTCATTCCCTTGCCCTGAAGAATGATGGAACCGTACGGGCTTGGGGACAAAATGGGAATGGTCAACTTGGAAACGGAACCAACACCGACAGCAATGTTCCGGTGCAGGTGAGCACTCTTTCAGGCATAACTGCAATTTCGGGAGGAGGTTTTCATTCACTCGCCCTGAAGAGTGACGGAACGGTCTGGGCTTGGGGAGGGAATGGCTACGGTCAGCTTGGAAATGGGACCAATACTAACAGTAATATACCCGTACAAGTGAGCGCTCTAACAGGTATAACCGCAATTGCTAGCGGTCGTGTACATTCCCTAGCTTTTAAGAATGACGGAACGGTTTGGGCATGGGGAGACAATTTTTATGGTGAGCTTGGGAACGGAACGAACACCAACAGTAATGCTCCGGTGCAAGTGAGCGCTCTTTCAAATATAACAGCAATTGCCGTTGGATTTAATTATTCCCTCGCTCTGAAGCATGACGGAACGATTTGGTCATGGGGATACAATGCTTATGGTCAACTTGGAAACGGAGCCAACACCGACAGCAATGTTCCTGTGCAGGTAACAGGGTTATGTCAGATGATAACAGGAATGGAGGAAGAAAATAT
>DATDOJ010000356.1:0-3537 GCA_035293345.1 Bacteroidia bacterium | reverse complement strand
AATACCGTTTGGACAACCAACTTTGACGACTTGATTGAAAGGGCCATCAGTAAATTGGATATTAGTTGCCAAGTAGTTTCACCAGAAAATGCCAAGTCAGTTCAGAATTTCAGAAACGATATTCCTACTGTTGTAAAACTTCACGGAGATTTCCGCTATGATGCTTTACAAAACACAGACGAAGAATTGCAGAAATTGGAAGATAACCTGCATCACTATTTTTTAGATGCAGCTTCACAAAGAGGCTTATTGGTGGTAGGATATTCTGGTAGTGATGAATCAGTTTTACAAACGCTTGAAAAAGCACTAGAGAAACCAAACGCATTTCCAAAAGGATTGATTTGGTGCATTCCAAAAGATATAACTCCAAGCGAAAGACTAACTAAACTCATTGACAAAGCCAATGCACAAAATCAGCGTTCGGGTTTTATGGTCATTGATAGTTTTGATTATTTCCTGCACGAACTCTATACCGTTTGCGAATTAAAAAACGAACAGATTGATTCCATTGCCAAAGAACGATTTGAGCAAAGACGATTTTTTAGACTTATACAAAATCAATCGAATACAATTCCAATCTTGCTAAACGCGATCAAGGCAACACATTTTCCTAAAACCATTTTCTCTACAAAGACAAAAATAAACGGAGAAGGCAAATGGAAAAAGCTAAGAGAAGTATTGAATGATTCAAATATTGTAGCTGCTTTCAGCAAAGGCGAAACACTTTCGCTTTTTGGAAATGAGAGCGAAATCGAAGCAGTTTTCAAAGATTATCTTACAGACGATTTAAAACCGATTGATATTCCCGATTATCTTTTTCACCAACCCGATTCATTCTACATCGGAATGTTATATGAGTTGATTCAAAAAGCGTTGGTAAATGATTACGCTTTAGCCCTTCACAGCAGAGGAAGACAAATCAGGAAAATATTTTCAGTAAACCATCCATTAAGCCAAGAAGAAATAGAAAGCATACCAAAATGGCTGAATCTACACATTCCTAAAGGCTATCAGGTTTTTGAAGCATTCGAGTTTAAAGTAGCATTTGTAAACAAAGACTTGTTTCTGCTGATTTGTCCAACTATCCATATACAAACAACCACAGGCGAAGAACCTGATAGATTAACCGTTCAGAATATAACCAATATTATTACTTCAAATCGTTGGAACGCAAAATACGGAAAGAAAGTAGATTTTTGGTTTAAAGAATTACAGCGTAGAAAAGCCGATTTGTCTTTTCGCTTGGGCGATTTTGAAATCAAACTTTCAGCCTACTACGCCACAGCAGCTCAAAAAATGGGTAATTTCTTTTGCTTCGACAGTTATTCAAAAGCAAATGAACCACTAATCTATTTTCATCATCAAGACGAAACAAAGCAATCCATTCACCCAATAAACGGCTTGAAACTTTTAGGGCCGTTAGAAGAAAGCTTTGGTGCTAATAGTGTTACTTCAAAAATTCAGTTGGCAATAATTGCACCCGATACAGGTTTTGAAAAGTTAAAATCTCATTTAGAATCTTTGCTAAATCCTGTAAGTCCAACAACTGAAAGAGAATACCTGAAAGATTATCCGGGCTTTGATGCTGTATTTAAAAAGCATTTAGTAATTCCAACTTCCATTCAAAGTGAATTTGTTATTGCAATTAACAGTCAAGAAATACGGCAATATTCAGCGATTCAGTTTTATGAACATATAAAAGGCAAAATTGACAACCTTTCTGTAAAGCGAAACGAGATTGATTGTGTAGTAGTTTACATACCAAACTCTTGGAAAATTTTCAGAGAACTTAAAAACGAACAAACTTACTTTGACCTTCACGATTCACTGAAACTGTATGCTGTTAAGAAAGGCTTGCGACTTCAATTTATAGAAGACAAGTCAATCGCCTATAAAGACCAAGCCAAAGTGAAATGGTGGCTTTCCTTAGGTATTTATGTAAAATCAAACGGCACACCTTGGAAAGTAAAAACTGATAACACAGAAACTGCCTTTGTTGGATTGGCATATGCCATAAGACAAAATGCAAGAAACAAAGTCGTTTTAGGAAGCAGTCAAATTTTTGATGGAAATGGAAACGGTTTACGCTTTTTACTTCAACCCATTGAGAAACCAGTTTTAATTGGCAAAAATCCATTTATGAGTAAGGACGATGCTTTTCGTTTAGTAACGAACATTCGGAACACCTATCATAAAATTGACCCAGTAATTGGTCTTAAGAAATTGGTGCTGCATAAAACAACTCATTACACCCGTGACGAGATTGACGGAATATGTAATGCACTTGAAGGCATTGACAATATTGAACTTTTACAAATTCAACAGTTCAGTAATTGGAGAGCCATAAAACTGAAAAAAAATCCAGCGACAGGCAAACACGAATTCGACGGCTTTCCGATAGACAGAGGAACAATCATTCAGTTAGACGAATTTAGTTTCTTGCTTTGGACACACGGTTTAGTTCAAAGCAATGAATTATTGAAACCGTATTACCAAGGAAAAAGAGGTATCCCGACCCCTTTGCTGATAAAGAGATTTAGAGGTACAGACCCGATTGAAACAGTTGCTAACGACATTTTGAAATTAACAAAGATGAATTGGAACGGAGCAGAACTTTACAAGACAATGCCAGTAACGATTGACTTTTCAAAAAGACTTTCGGTAATGGGAAAACAATTAGAAGAACTTGGAAACAAAGCCTATGATTTTAGATACTTCATATAGCCAACGCATTTTGCAAGCACAATTAAAAACCACACAAGCCAGCACACAACCAAAGTTTTTAATAGAGCTTGCAAAACCAACCCAAGAAAAAATTATTTTTAAAAAAATTCCAATGCTTCTAAAAAAAATATAAAACGCGCCACACAACCGACACTCAATGACACGATAACTCAATAACGACAATGGTCTGCAAACACGGTGGACAAATACCACTGGCTATAGCAGCACCTTTGATAATATCTGCCGATCCTTCATTTTGAAACATGGTAGTATTGAGAATTGAGCTATTAAATCCAAAAGCAATGAAGCTGCTAAAAGACCTGGCAGACTTAAATCTTATTTCAATAAATGAGACGAAGACTACATCATTCACAGATACTTTAAAAAAACTTAGATCTAAATCCACTTCTGCCCCGACTTTAGAATAAATTACCAAAGTAGTGGAGGTAGAACGTGCCAAACGGTATGGCAAATAAGACTGCGACTTTTTTCAGCGCAAATAAACCACCCTTTCCGTACCTTCGAATCCCACTCTCAAGCCAATCCTCCTAATGAAACCTTTCCTCCTTTTCACCACCGCCCTCATCTGCACCACCTCCATCGCTCTCTGGTTTTATCCCGCTAAAAATCCCTCCCCTGCCGGTGATGCGATGACCGCACAGGGCCGCGCGGATTATGAATTTCAGCGGCTCGCCGGTCCGGATGGAAAAATTCCGGAACATATTCGTGAAAAAGAATTGGCGTTTTCGGCCACGCTTCCGAATGATGCTGCTATTCGCGCGCTGAACCCGGATGCGAGAGGCGCGATGCAGG
>DATDOJ010000355.1:0-18146 GCA_035293345.1 Bacteroidia bacterium | reverse complement strand
ATCTATCAACTAACGATTGAAAGTTTTGACGGCTTCTCGCCCCGCTGGGGATTTTCATGGAGCGATGTCGCCTCCAATCTCACAGGCACGGCTATTCTCCTGAGCCAGCAGCTTGCATGGAACGAGCAGCGCATCGTGTTGAAATATTCTTTCCATAATTCTGAATACAGAAAATACCGCCCGTCATTACTCGGAGAAAATTTTCCTGAAACAACTCTTAAGGACTACAACGGGCAAACGTATTGGCTCAGCTTTAACCCTGCTTCATTCTGTAAACAAAACAATATTTTTCCCAAGTGGCTGAATGTCGCCATAGGTTATGGAGCGGATGGAATGACAGGCGGCAGCAGCAATCCCACTGAGGTGGATGGAAGTTCAATTCCCGAGTTCCGCAGATTCCGCCAGTATTATATATCGCTCGACATTGATGTGACTAAAATCAAAACTTCCCTTCCCCTGCTCAACGGATTTTTTAAAGTGTTCGGCTTCATAAAAATTCCTGCGCCTGCCATTGAATTTAACTCAGGCGGAAAGCCAAAGTATTATCTGCTTTACTTTTAACGCCTCACCCCAACCCCTCTCCAAAAAAGAGGGGCTAAATAAAAAATGAAATTTCAACCCGGAGATAAAGTTCAGCTCATCAATGAAGCGGTGAAAGCAACCGTCAGTAAAACATTTTCGGAAACTGAATTGTATGTGCTGGATGAAAACGGATTTGAATTTCGTGTGAAAGTTTCTGACTTAGTTCCGCTATCCAATGAATCGTACATGGAGGAAAATGAAAGTGCTTTGCCTGAAGATGATGAAACAAGGGCTGCGGAAAAAAGCATACTGAAATATTTCACAAACTTTCATTCCTGTTTTCTCTGCGTGGTTCCGGAAGATTTTGAAAACATTCTTAGTTCAGGTTACACTGCGGTGATTGTTAATTCTTCGGATGAGACATTGCTGTACTCACTTCATTTCCCTGACGATGCAGAACATTATTCATCCTGCGGAATTATTGAACCGGGAACTGAATCCACAACAGCCCTCTCCGGCAGCGGCACTTCCTTCCGGGGTTTTAAATTTCTTTTACGATTCCTGATTCATTCCTCGAAGAGCAAAACAGGTCAGCGCGAATTTTCTTTCGCTCCTGAAGATTTCCTGAACGAAAAACTTTTTCTCTCCCGCGAATTGTTCCGTAATCACATACTCGCATTTGATGTTCATGCTTCAACCGAGATGGAAATTCCGGAGGGCGAAATCAAAAAGTTAGTTGACTACTTCTCTCCCGAAAAAAATATTCCTAAAAAAGATGTCTTCGTCAGCAAAAGAAGAACAGAAGAAACTGTTTTGTTCACCAACGAAAAAACGGTTGACCTGCACATTGAAGAACTCACGGATGATTATTCAGGAATGAGCAACACTGAAATAATGCATCTCCAGTTAGCGCACTTCCGCAAGGAACTCGACACGGCAATGCTGAATCATTTCTACAGAATTATTTTCATTCACGGAAAAGGAAACGGTGTTTTAAGAAACAGGATTCGTGCAGAGCTGGATGCGATGAACCTGAAATACATGGACGCTGACACGGCAAAGTTCGGCTTCGGGGCAACGGAGGTTATGCTTTGATGCTATTAGTATTCTTAAGGAGTGCGGCTATTAACCCCCGCCCTATTTTTCCCAAAAGTATTCTTTCCATCACGCCTGCTCCGATTTTTTTTCGGTGGTAACAAATGCGGAGTGGCGGAGGGAGGGCAGGCACACATTTTTATTTTGCATAACTATCCAGGTTATTTGCATCATTATACAGAACATCTGCATAGTTATACAGAACATTTATATAACTATACAGAGGAACTATATCGTTATTGGAATTGTCTGTATAGTTATACAGATAATCTGTATAAACTAATTTTTCATTTTTTTGAAGTAATTTCTTTCCATCCCGCTAACACAGACATATTTTCTGCCCTGTTTTCCAATTACGGATTTGATAAAAGCAAAACCCCAACCACATTTGGAACGCGGTCAGGTTAGATTTCATCCGCTCTGATGCTTAGACCATAAGCCAGGGAATGCCTTTGCATACCATTTTATTTTATTCTGAACCTTGCCCCGATGTAAAATTCCTGTCCTCTCGTTGGTCCCCAAACTGAACTTGTATCAAAGTACGGACTGAACGGATTTTGATAACTGATGATGGGCTGCTCTTGGCGGTAATCAAAAATATTTTCGCAACCTGCATAGAGTTCAAACTTTTTTATGTTGTAAGTGAATTGTGCGTTTGCTGTTGCATAGGGTTTTGATTTGTTCGGGCGTTGCATATCGTTGGGGAGTGTTGAGGTATTAGGCAAATTTTGTTCGCCAAACCAATGTGTGTTTACGTCAATATGCCACTTTTCGCTTTTCGGTTTGTATGAAAGCGTGGCTAACATTTTATGAAGCGAATTGAATGGCAAAACATTTTTCTGTCCGTTTACACTTCTGAAAACATCAAGATAGTTGTAAGAAATTTTTGTCGTGAACACTTTGTAAAATGTAATATTGAAATCGGTTTGAAACCCGTTGCTTACTGATGTGCCTGTGAAATTGCCGATGAATGCTTTAGCGGGGTCGGTGTCATAGTCGGGGAAAATCTGATTTTGGAACTGTGTTCTGAAAAAATCAGCGGAAATATATCCTTCAATATTTTTTATTTCAAATGACTGAACCATGTTCACTCCATAGTTAAATGCTTCTTCGGGCTTTAATGCCTGTGTGAAAACGATGTCACGCTGACTTGATAAAAGATTTATGTTTTCACTGAAAATATTTGCTGTGCGCCAACCTGTTCCTATTGATGCACGGATAATGGTTTTGAAAGCAGGTTGTAATTTCAGCATCGTTCGGGGTGTGAAATAATATCCAAACTGATTATGATGGTCTAAGCGGACTCCTGTAATAAGAGAAACTTTATCCTCCTTCCAGTGGAAAATATTTTCTGCAAAGATTCCGGGTATTGATTCATTCTTTAAATCATTTCCGGCAAAAGTTTTGTTCAACGGATTTGCTGTGAAGGAAATATTTTCTTCTAAATTGAAATAGCGCAAACTTATGCCTGTTTTGAAATCGTGTTTCTCTTTCCACTTTAATTCATACTGCAAATTGCTGTAAACATTTTGCTGCGCAGCATCATATTTTGTTTCACCGAAAAAAGAATTTTGTTTCTGAAAAAAACAACCTCCTAAAAATGTGATTGCGTTATCATCGTTGAAACGATACCCTGATTTTGTGTAAACGGTGGGCTGCTGAATGTTTACAGTTTGTCCGTAAACAGTGCTGCTGCCCTTGTCGGTGGCTGCATTGAACATTGTTTGTCCTCCAATTCTTTGTTCATTCAAATACATTAATCCGATTCGTGAACTCCATCCGAAACTTTTATCATCACGATATTTTATTTTGTCGTAGAACATATAACGGGTGAGCAATGGCAAATCCAAAAATGTGTCGTTGTCCTTATCAAATTTGTTTGAGGGCTGAACGGTATGAAACGCAAAAAGATTTTGCCACTCTTTTCTTTTTCCGATTGGTGTTGAATAGATAGCGTTGAAATGTTTTTCTAAAAAACTGTTGAGATAAATATTCAATAAAAGTTTGTCGGCTTTGCCCGGTTCTTTCGGCTCAACATTTATTTGTCCGCTGATGCTTTCGTAACCCTGCAACACCGATGTTGTTCCTTTGGCAACATAAATATTGTCAACCAAGATTCCTGGCATGCTGCTGATGCCGTAAGTGAATGACAAGCCCTGTATCAATGGCATTCCGTCAAACAATGTCTGGTTGTAAATGCCTGACAAACCAAGTATCCGCAACTCCTGCGAATTGGTAACGATGTTTGTTGTGGTGAGTTGCACGGATGCGTTGGTGTTGAAGCATCCCGCCAAATCGCAACAAGCTCCTTTGGTTAATTCAACAGAAGTGATGACTTCTGTTTTGATGGGGTTGATAGCTGAAATGTAATTGTCAGGTCGTTTGCCTGTAATGGTTACCTCGCCTAAAGTTTGCGTGTCGCTTAACTTGTGAAGAATAAATGTGTCTTTTGCAATGTTGAGCGTGTCTGTTCTGTAACCGACAAAGCTGATGACTAATTTTTTGTCTGTGATATTTTGCAAAGTAATTTCAAATTGTCCTTTTGCATCTGTGACTGTTCCGATGGTAGTTCCTGCCCAAACGATATTGGCACCGGTAAGCGGTTCGCTTTGGGTGTCGGTTATTTTTCCCTGCAGTGTTTGCGCGAAAGCACAAACGGGAAAAAGAAATAAGTGCAGGATGATTTTATATTTTTTCATTTTGATTTTGTTTTATGAAATGTCAACCCGGACGGAGTGAGGAAATAAAATTTCTCACTCCGTCCGGATTGACAAATGATATTGAAAACTATTTTCCTTTTTTGACCTTGTAAGGTTTCTGGTCGGGAAAATCGCAACTGGGGCTGTTCTCAACCACTTTGTAAATACTGTCAATCGGAATTATTGAAGGATAGTATTTGATTTCAAAGGTGGTGGTGGGGGCGGCTTTACCGACACTTTCAGAACTTACAACTCCGTTTTGTTTCAACACATTGCTGTTGATTATTTTTAAATCACTGCCGCAAGTGATGCCACCTACTTTGATAGTAACAGTTTTTATGCTGTCCTGTTTTTGCTGCGTTGTTTGTGCATTACAGGATGGCGATGCGATGATGAGTGCGAAGCACATCATCTGTGAAACTAAATTGAATTTTATTGATTTCATTTTATAAAATTTTAATCAGTTAATAATAAACAAAACACTCATCCCGACAAATCGGGATAAGTAAGTGTGCAGTGCGCAGCATCGAAAATTTATTAACTGATTTTTGGCGGCTGCCAAACGGGAAGCGCAATTTCAGAAACTGCGTTCAGTTGGTAAAAACTTTTCTGTTCTGAAATTTGTACAATTGGAGAAAGTGAAAAATGCTGAAATGAAAAAGTGAAACCGATACAACTGCTGCAACTCATTAACGGGTTGCAAGTGTTGTCGCATGAATTGTCCTGTTGCTTTTTTTCGGGTGCTGGTTTTTCGCAATCGTGTCCGCAGCAATTGCTGCAACATTCTACCGTGGGTGAAAACTCAATGGCAGCCAAAACAGGTTGCACCGCAAGGAAGAAAATGTAAAGTGATAATAGGGAAGCCAAAAATTTCATTCGGAGTCAAAGATACAAATTTTGAAACCATTGAAGTTTTGCTCATAATTGTAAAGGGTAGATAATTCGGGACATGTTTAGGTGTCACGTGCGAATAACGTCTGACACCTTTTTTTACCCCATCAACCGCTTCGGAAGCATAAAACGTATTTTTATCTCGTTTTAGCTGTTTTCAGGTTTAGAAATCATGCTAACCAAGTTAGAAATCATGCTAACTAAGTTAGAAATCACACTAACCAAGTTAGAAATCATACTAACCAAGTTAGAAATCACACTAACCAGGTTAGAAATCATTCTATCCGTGTTAGAAAACATGTCAGGTAAGTTGGATAGCATGAGAGGCAAATCAGAAAACATGTTAACCAGGTCGGATAACATGTCAGCCGGTTTGGATAACATGCCAACCAAACCGGGAGACAGATTTTCTGCCCTGTTTTCCAATTACCGGTTTGAACTTTTGTCATTTTCAGGTTTCGCAAAATGAAAGTATTTTGCAGCGCAAAACTTTTATGCAGGCAACATCATGATGAACCAAACTAAATTCAAAACCGTTGACGAGTATCTCGATACTTTCCCTAAAGATGCACGGGAACTTTTGCTTCAAATGAGAATTGCAATTAGGCAAGCTGCTCCGCAGGCGGAAGAAGTAATCAGTTACAACATGCCTGCATACAAGTTTCACGGAGTGCTGGTTTATTTTGCCGGCTACAAAAAGCATATTGGTTTCTATCCGTCAACTTCACCCATCAGAATTTTCAAGAACGAATTGGCTAAATACAAAACATCAAAAGGAACTATTCAGTTTCCCATCGAAGATGGCATTCCGGTAACCCTTGTGAAAAAAATTGTTAAGTTCAGAATACAGGAAAACCTTGAAAGGCAAAAACAAAAAGCGAAAAAGAAGTAATAATAAAAACAACCCGAAATGGAAACACAAACCAAAACGGCAATCACAGTAGCAACCACAATCAACGCACCGGTCGAAAAAGTGTGGCGATACTGGACAGAGCTGTCACACATCACACAATGGTACAACGCCTCTGACTACTGGCATGCGCCCCATGCGGAAAACGATTTGCGAGTCAACGGAAAATTTAAAACCACTATGGCTGCAAAGGATGGCAGTGCGAGTTTTGATTTCGAAGGTGTGTACACAAAAGTTGAAATGCACAAGCAGATTGATTATGTGATTGAAGGTGGGAGAAAAGTATCCATTTATTTTATGAGCGATGGAGACACAACCAAGGTGACCGAAACCTTTGAACCCGAAAACGAAAATCCTCTTGAATTGCAACGCGTAGGGTGGCAGGCAATTCTCGACAGCTTTAAAAAATATGCCGAGTCACACTGATAAACTTAGAAACCAATCCTAATGACAATTCAAAAAATAACTCCGTTTCTCTGGTTTGAAAACCAGGCAGAAGAGGCAGCTAATTTTTACTGCAATATTTTCAAAAATTCAAAAGTCACCGGAGTTTCTCCCATGATTGTCACTTTTGAATTGGAGGGAATGAAATTCACTGCATTAAATGGCGGACCACGCTACAAATTTACCGAAGCCATTTCATTTGTTGTGACTTGTGAATCGCAGGAAGAAGTGGATTACTATTGGAACAAGCTAACTTCCGATGGCGGACAGGAATCCATGTGCGCCTGGCTGAAAGACAAATATGGCTTGTCATGGCAAATTGTTCCTACCGCATTGATTGAACTCATAGGTGACCCCAATCGCGATAAAGCGAATCGCGCAATGCAGGCATTGCTGAAGATGAAAAAGATTGTGATTGCTGATTTGGTGAAGGCGTTTGATGGGAAATAACTAACACGGAACTTTAACGATATACTGCATAAGAAAACCCATTGTATAATTTTCATTAACAATGGGTTAAACCTGCGTTTGTGATCCCGCTGGGATTCGAACCCAGGACCCCTACATTAAAAGTGTAATGCTCTACCAGCTGAGCTACGGAATCGGAAAATTTTTTTGAAACGGTTTGCAAAGATAATTTCCTGTGCTAATCTGCAAAACAATTTCAAAGATTACATCGCACGCTTAAAGTATCGGGTGACGCTTGAATTCCTTCGAGCGGTCGAAGAGGTAACGATACGTGTTAAGCACACGGCTTCTTTTCGTGCCGAGGTTTTCGGCAATGCTCACCATCCTGGGGTTGAAGTCGCCAATCCATTGCATCTCGAAATCATCGTACAGATTATTTTCGACAAAATGTTTTTGTCCTTCCACAATCATCAGGGCATCCACTCCCCTGCCCTGATGTTCGGGCACAATGCCAAACACAAGACCGATTAGTTTCCTTGTCTCTCTCCTTTTAAGCATCCACAGGAGGCGGAGCTTTTCAACAAATCCTAACTTCCCGTTGAACTTTTTGAAGTACTGATTTAAGTCGGGCAGATTTATCCACATGCCTATCGGCTCGTCTTTGCAGTATGCAAACCAGATTGCCTCACCGTCCATCACCGGTTTCATCGTTTTGAAAAACTGCTGTACCTGTTTTCGTTCAAGTTCCTTTCCGCCTCCGTGTTTTGCCCATGCTTTGTTATATACGGTGCAAAAATCATCGGCATATTTTGAAAGAAATTTTTTCTTAAGAAACTCAGCGTGATAATCAGGATTGGTTTTTATTTCCTCATGCCTGCGGTAAAATTTTTCCTGCACGCGGTCGGCAATGCGCAGTGAATAGCACCACTGTTCATAATACTTCTGAAATCCATACGACTCAAAAAGTTCCCTGTAGTAGGAAGGATTATAGTTCATCTTGTACTGCGGAGAATGAAACCCGTCCACAATCAATCCCCACCAACTGTCGCGCTCGCCAAAGTTTATTGGACCGTCCATCGCTTCCATACCTTTTTGCTGAAGCCATTGCTTGCAATGGTCGAACATTTTATGCGCTGCCGCTTTATCGTTGATGCACTCAAAAAATCCTATGCCTCCTGTGGGCTGCGGTTCTTTTTTTGTAGTACGCTCATCAATAAACACTGCAATTCTTCCGATGGGTTTTTCATTCTCATCATAAAGCAACAAGCGGGAGCATTCCCCGTGACGAAAATATTTATTCTGCTTCGCATCGAATACAGCTTCAATGTCTTTATCAAGCGGTCGAATCCAGTTTGGTTCATTTTTGTAAAGAGAAACCGGCAGAAGAATAAAATCCTTCTTATGCTTTGCAGTGGTTACTTCAACGAGATTCATCAAAAGAAAATAACTTTGACGCGAAAATAATTTAATACTTCTAACTTTCTGATTTATGCTCGGACTGAAACTTGCCACCGACCTGCGCTGGGTGAACATCGTTGAAAAGGACATTGCTGAAATTCTCACCGACCATGCCTGGTGCGAGCAGAAAGCGGCAAGTACTGCTATTTCCTTAACAGTTCATTATCCCGAACACCTCGAACTTGTCATCGCCATGATTGATTTGGCTCAGGAAGAACTTTTGCATTTCAAAATGGTAGTTGAGAAGTTAGAAAAGCGAGGGTTAAAACTTGGGCGCGAACGCAAAGACAATTATGTGAATGACTTGCTTGGTTTCGTTCGCAAGGGCGGTGACAGGAGAATAGTGTTACTCGATAAGTTATTGTTTTCAGCAATGATTGAAGCGAGAAGCTGCGAGCGTTTTCGTTTGTTAGCTGAAAATATCTCTGATAATGATTTGAAATCTTTTTACCGCGACCTGATGGAAAGTGAAGCAGGGCATTACAGGCTGTTTATTTCGTTCGCCCGAAAATTTGCTGACAAGGATTCCGCTGACAAACGCTGGCAGGAGTTTTTAGATTTCGAAGCCCACGTGGTTTCGAATTACGGCAAGACAGCGAGCATGCATGGATAAATTTATTTTTTGATGTCTGAATTACTTCTTCCCATTTGCAATTTGCATTTTTGCATTTTGCCCATTGCTTAACACCTACTTTCTGATTCCCTTTTCAAAATTCTCAATTGCTTCCCGCCATTTCTGCGGAACCGAAATTGACTTCATCATTACATAATCGAATGCCACCAAAACACTCTCTGCTGTCGCAATCTCTTCTTCTCCGGCAATAATTCTGTGGACAAGCGAAATACTTTTTGTTCCGATGGAAATACACATGGTCAGCACAGAAAGTTTTTCCTTGAAATCAAGCGGGCGGATAAAATCGAGCGAAGCATGCGCCAGTATGACTCCTTCTTTGTTTGAATCATAATGCCAGCCGCTGATGTCGTCAAAATATTTTATACGCGCCTGCTCGATGAAGGTGAGAAACTTTGCATTGTTCACATGACCGAATGAATCCATATCGGCAAAGCGCACTTCGACACTTGTGCGGTGACGAAATGCTTCCGCTGGAGGAATAGAATTTTGTTGCGCCATAAATAAATTTTAAAATCAATGCAAGATATAATTTCCTGAGATTACCATAACATCTTTTCTTATTATTGCCTTTCATGCTGGCTCCAATTTTATATTATTTCATCCTGATTCCGCTATCGCTTTTGCCGATGCGGCTGCTATATGTATTATCCGACTTCATGTATTTTGTTTTCTACCGTTTGCTTCGCTACAGGATTAAAGTTGTGACGGAAAATCTCACAAAATCATTTCTTGAAAAATCAATTGATGATGTTAGACACATAAGGAAAAAATTCTACCGCCACTTCTGCGATATTTTTGTTGAAGGGATAAAACCATTTTCCGCATCTGAAGAATTTATTCAGAGCCGGGTGCAGCTTGTCAATGGAGAATTGCTTGAGAAATATTTTCTCCTGAATCGAAGTGTTATTCTCGCCACCGGTCATTATGCAAACTGGGAATGGCCTGCTCTCGCTTTCATCCGTCACAGCTCTCACAAAGCGCTGGGCATTTACAAGCCGCTTTCTGATAAATTCTTAGATAAAAAACTTCAGCAAACGAGATGTAAGTTTGGTTTAACATTGATGGCAATCCAAGAAGTCGCACAATATTTTGAAGAACATAAAGACATCGCTTGCTCATACGGATTTATTTTCGACCAAAGCCCTTCCAATCCAGACAAAGGACATTGGATGAAATTTCTGAACCGCGACACGGTTGTGCTTACAGGTGTTGAGCGTTATGCAAGGCAATATAATTTTCCCGTCATCTATGGAAAAATAACGAGGGAGAAAAGAGGATATTACAGAATAGAATATGAATTAGTCACTGACAACCCTGTGCAAACGCAAGATGGCGAAATCACTGAGGCAATCATGCACGTGAATGAAAAATTAATTCTCTCTGCTCCTGAATTTTATTTGTGGACACACAGGAGATGGAAACACAAGAGGAATTAGCAATTGACATTTACTTTTTTCCTGAAAAACTTATATACTCATCCATCAGTACCTGCAGGTAAGCTTTTCCATAATTAACTTCTTTGTCAGTTCTTACAGAAGTTTTGGAATCATTTTTCAAAAATGCTTTCTGCATCTTGTTGTCATAAATTACCTCGGAAGAATCTGAAATCCATCCGAAGCCGTCATCAAAAGCATAAAAAGCAAACTGCCTGGAAGCAGGATTAAAAACATTTTTACTCCAGCGATATTCATTGGCAGGCAACTCAAGCTGGGTAAGAAATGATGAAGCAAAATCAACCTGCGAGGAAACTGGCGAAAACGTCTTACCCTTAAATTCATCCTTCAGTGCCCCCCCTGTAAGCAGGAAAGGAATATGATGACGCTCTGCGGAATTATATTCAGTGCGGTCGGAACATTCCTGACCGTGGTCTCCCGTAATCACAACAAGAGTATTCTCATACCACGGAAGTTTTTTGATTTCCTCAATAAATATTCCAAGACATTGGTCACTGTAATGTATCGTATTGACGTAATCGTTGCACCAGCTTCCGGTTTCATGAGGAACGATTCTCTCAACATCTGCATCAAACGGCTCATGACTTGTGCATGATAGTACCATAGAGAAAAACGGCTGAGAAGATTTTTTTATGTCGTCAACAAAATACCTGAAAAGTTCTTCGTCATAAATTCCCCAACCTGTTCGCTTCGATTCACTGAAAGTTTCATCCCCGGTGATTTTTTCAAAACCCATTGCCTTCAGGTAACCGTTTGTGTTGGCGAAGTGCAAACTTCCACCGTAATAAAAAGAAGATACATATCCTGCTTCACTCAGCGATTTAGGTAAGCCGGGCAACCTGTCGAACACTCCGTATTTTCTTACAATGGATGTTGCCGGCTGCGAGGGAAATCCGCTCACGAGAGCAGCAAGTCCCTGCTCCGTCCGGAAACCCGGAGAATAAAAATTTGTGAAAAGCAAACCTTCCCTTGATATCCTTTCAAAAGCGGGAGTGATTTTTTTACCGTTAACCTCCCGTTTGGTAATTGAATCGCTCCAGCTTTCCATCATCACGACTAAAATATTTGGCTTAGGGGAATTCAGAATAATAATAACAGAATCACCTGAAGCTGCATGAAGTTCGGCCACAATTTTATTGGAATGTTCTTCAGTGAAAAAACGATACGGGTTATTATCCGGCTCCGCGGGCTGTGTTAAAGCGTATCCGAAATTCCATACACTGTTGAGTGCTGCCTGGTTCAGCGAAGCATGAGGCGAAAAATAAACCCATGACTTCCCAAGCGGAAATTCCTGAAAGCCGCCCCGCATGACAACAATAAGAACGAAAAGCGACAGGCATGTAAACAGAATTCCACCGGCACTTCTTTTAACGGAAAAATTATCAGCGCTAAATATTTTTTTAAATATTTTGTAAGAGAAGATAATCATGCAAACCAAAATCAGAATCAGGAAAAAGTAACGGCTGCTCCAGGAACTCTTTATCGCCTCACCGGGATAAGTTAGGTATGAAAGCGCCTTGGAGTTGATTCGTGTTCCCCATGATTCGTAAAGTGCAATGTCGGCAGCGGTAATCAGCCAGGATAGAAAAATTACGATGACCATTGTATACCGCACCACTTTGTCCATCAGAAGCTGAGTGGCAAAAAGTTTTATAATCAGAAAAAGAGAAAAAAGAATCAACACACCTGCTCCGGTTGCAACATCCATCGGCAGACTATAAATAAAAACGAGAAGTATTTGCAAAAGAGAAAACTTCTTTAACTCCATTGCAAAAAACAAAACAAAAACCAGCCGTTGCACAACAAAAAGCATAACAAGAAAAACCAAAACTTTCAGAAAACTGCGGCTGATGTTTTTCATATTGCTTTTTGCCTGAGAAAATGCTGAAGATGTTCGTAAACTTCCACAACAGGAAATCCCATTACATTAAAAAAACTTCCTTCAATTTTACTTATCATGTTTACAGTTCGTACTTCCTGTGAACGGTTTATACTCTGTTCAATCAAATCGGTTTTACCAATGCGAGTGAGGAAATCTATTTCCAGCCGAGAGCAGGGATTCATTCCCAGCGGCAGGCATTCCTGTGCTCCGTAGGCACCGGCTTTGTCGAGCGGCAAATATTTTTCCACATAATAATTTATTTCTTCAAGACCAAGCTCTCTGAAAAAAACCTCAGACACAGTATGAAAAATATTTTTTTTCCTGTTGTCTGCAATGCAAACTGCTGTATACACGGTGTGCTTTCTTCCGGATAATTCAGAGAGCATTTGCACCGCTTCTTTCTTTGACGATGGTTTATTAAGAACCTTCTCATCAAGCAATACAATGGTATCGGCTGTTATCAGGATTTCATTTTGAGATATTGTCTGAAGATACAGGTTTGCTTTTTTCTCTGCCAGGAATAATGCTATGCTTTTGTCCGTCAGAATATCGGGAAATGATTCATCCACGTTTAAGGCGCGCACTTCAAAATCGAAACCGATTCCTCGAAGAAGGTGCTGCCTTCGCGGAGAAGAAGAGCAGAGAACAATTATCTTCTCACCCGGCATAATCTATTTCAGAAAAAAATAATAGAGCGGAATCATCGTAAGAATTCCCAACAACATGACCACTTTCGTAATCGCGCTGAGGCGGCTGAAGTCCTTCTTCGTCTTTGCAAGAACAATCAGAATAAACAAGAGGGCAAACGGAATTTCGAAACAGGCAACTATTTTCCAGAAACTAATATACGCGTATCCATAAAAATAATTTGCCAATAATTTTCCTCCTGCAGTTGCCGTGATTAAAACCAGAACAGACAAAACAACTTTTGTCGTTGACATGCCCAGAACAATGGGAATCGTTTTTCTTCCTGCGGCTTTGTCTCCTTCTTCGTCTTCGGCATCCTTGATGATTTCCCTGGTAAGCGAAATGAGAAAGGCGAATCCCGCGTAAATAAAAATGTAATCAAAGTTCAGGTAAAACGATGGCTCGTAAAGTCCGGCAAGAACAGGAACCATTGCTGAAAGAAGGGCGACTGAAATATTCCCAAGCAGCAGTATTTTTTTTAGGTAACCAGAATACAGCGCGAGCAATGCAACGGCAGTAACCTGCACTCCGCCAAGCAACAGGTTATTGATTGATTCTGCAAGAAAAAAAGAAATCAAAATCGCGACTGAGTTTATAATTATGAAAATATTTATGGCAGCAGTTCGGGAAACGAGTGCTGCGAAACTTTTTTTGTCGGGTTTATTGATAGAATCAATTCCCGAATCAAGAGAATCGTTCAGCATATATCCTGCTGCTGCAATCATCATCGTGGAAAGGACAAGCAGGAAAAAATATTCTTCAGAAATATGCAGTGGAAAAATTCCGGTGACTTTAAACTCAATTTCGTAGGCAGGAAGAATCAGGCAATAGCGGACGAGATACATTGTCAGCGCCATAATCAATAAATTCAGCGGACGGACCGATTTCAGAGACAGAAATATATTTCTCATTGATTAAAGTTATGCTCTGCAAAAATTCGGAATCTGAAATCCGAAATTTTTAATCCCACTTTCCCTGCACCTTCATCGTTTGCTCAATCACATCTCTCACACATCCTTCTCCCCCTTTGAACGGAGAAATGTAGTGGCAAATTTTCTTTATCTCTTCTGCAGCATCCCCCGGACATGAAGCGACACCGGAAATTTTCATGGCTGTCAAATCGGGAATATCATCACCCATGTAAAGCACTTCGCTTTCACTCATTTCATTTTCCCAAAGGTAATTTTTCAAAGCGCTTAATTTATCATCGCAGCCCAACTGAATATTTTTCACACCCAAACCTTTCAAACGAGTCCGCACTTCCTCAGATTTCCCTCCAGATAAAATTAAAACTTCGAAACCATTTTTGATTGCGTGCTGCAGCGCATAACCGTCACGGATGTTCATCGTGCGTGCCTGCCCGCCACCGGGAATGAGAATGAGCGAGCCGTTGGTGAGGACACCGTCCACATCGAAGACAAAACATTTTATTTTTCTTAAGAGGGCTTTGTAGTTTGATTCCATCGGATTGGGAACGGGTTCGAAAATACGAAATGGGATTTGAGGGATGGCTGTGAACGTTTTGACGGAGGCGGGTTTTGTTTTGGGACGGGCGGGGACAATGGGGACTGAAGCGACACAAATTTTAACCGGAGTTATATTGAAAAGGATGGCGGCAACAGCGATAATGAACCGGACACTTTCGATTTTGATGCAGACAATATTCATTTTGAGCCGTGCGAATGTCATAAGGACATAAACTCATGTCATAAGGGCGCAGACAATATTCATTTTGATGCAGACAATGTTGATTTTGGGACAAACAATATTGATTTTGATGCAGACACTTTCAATTTTGGCGCAGACAATATTCATTTTGAGCCGGACAGTTTGAATTTTGACGCATATAATGCCTATTTTGACAATTTCAATGCTGTTATGATAGACATTTAACTCAAAGGTATCCGAAACCATACAGCATTATCTCTGTGTTAAAAAAAATTCAACACAGAGCACACGAGATTTCAGACCTGCCTGCCACAGCATGGGCTCAAAACAAATGGCAGGCAGGGTTTCACAGAGAAAGGAAAAAAAGAAAGCCATTAAAACAAAAGCATCCAGAAGGGACGCAACGAATGAGTGTTCAGTCCCTACGGGACGGCATTCATACGGGATTACTTTTTTTACCAAGATTTAGTCCCTACGGGACAAGTAAGGCAAATGATTCCAAAGGTTTCGGACAGTTGTGCATTTAACCCCTACGGGGTTTCAGCGTGTTTGTGTAATCATTTTTACCAATATGCAGCCCTTACAGGGCTTAGGTTTCGGGCAGACATTACTCCGCATGAGTAAAATATTGGTAGAAAAGAATATCCCCGAATCTATTTTATGCCAAAGGTGTCCGTAACCTGCGAAGATATCAGGTAAGAAATATCCCTGCGGGACAGAAATTAACAAACGATTTTCATGTTTCGGACAGTTGTGGATTGGCAGGCAGGAAATGCAGTTTGAAATGGCTTCCAAGAGGTTGTTAATAATTTTGTTTGCAGATGACGGGAGGATTGTTTTATTTTGCTTCATCAATCAACAAGAGCGCTGAAGACAAGAGCATGATTTCAGGGAAACATTTTTTTCAACTTTATATTGATGCTGCGCGAAACGGCATCGAGAGATTGTCATCCGCTTGCTGAGCACCGGCTGACGTTAAACATTTATCCGATACATATTTTTTTAACCTGTCCTGAGAGCTGTGAAAAACAGCACCGGGACAAAAAACAATTTCGATATGAACGATAAACAATCAAGAAAGCTGAATGCCGCGGTTGCCGGGCAATCGGTGATGGATGAGCCGCTGAACATCCCCATCTGGACAGGACAGGCGGCTGTGGCAAACAAGAAGACAGCATTAGATAACAGCATCATCAACATCGGAAAGATTGATGACAAAATCAATAACATCACCGGCTATAACACTGCCAAGAGCGCTGCCAAGGAAACGGCTGCACGCACATCGTGGCTGGTGGGCAAGGCAGTGGCTTCTTATGTGGAGGACATCAATGATGATGTGCTGCGCAGCGAGGTGAATTTTCCGTGGAATGAATTGCGTTATAAAAAAGATGTAACGGTGGTTGACCGCTGGCAACTGCTTCATGACCGTGCCGACACGCACATTGCCGCGCTGACGGCTGGCGGCTATGGCGCGGATGCTGCAATGCTGCTGCTGCAGCAGGGGCAGATTGACACCTTCAAAAACTGGAAGGGAAAGCCGAAGGCAGCCATTGCGGACAAGAAGGCGCTGAACCTGGCGATGAAGAATGAGTTCACGAAGCTGACAGGCATTGTGGAGAGCTTGAAGGAACGGGTTGTGCAGTTTGCGCTGAGCCATCCTGATTTTTACAATGCTGTGCTGGATGCATTCGAGGTGGCTGACATCGGCATCCGTCATAATGCAATCCGGTTTGTGTTTTTGGACAGCGCCACGGGAATCCGGCTGCCGAAGGTGAAGACGATTTTGACGGAGACGCAATTAGAGAAGAAAAGCTCGATGCTGGGTGTTGCAACTTACACTCAGACGGAGGCACCGCAGGGAAATTATTCTTCGGTTTCTTCGCTGACGGGATATGCCAATGTTCCGACTAACAACATCGCTGTGGTGACGGGGAAGATGACGCGGGTGGTGGTGACGATGGTGAAGGTGTGAGGGTTGTTGCCCTCACCCCTGACCCCGATGTTATCGGGGCGGTTTTTTTTGTTTTATAAAATACGTAGTTCTACGCTTGACAATGAATTTTTTTGTATTGTTCTTTGCCGTTAATATTTTTATTATTCTTGCATTGAATTGTAAAAGGAAAAAATTTTATGTAGTAAGTTCTTTAAATAAAAAATTCATTACAGCGTTCGCTGAAATTCTTGTTCTGAAATCCACGAAGTTTCAATTGCATCAAGAAGTATACGCAACGCGCTCGAAAGAGCGTGGGCGTAACTTGTTTGATGCAGGGTTCTCGTGGAACCTCAGAACAGATAAGTTGCAATTACCCACGCTATTTTTTTTGCGTGGGATTAAGGAAAAGAAGAAAATAATTTTTAACAATAAATATTTTAACCCTTAAAACCACATCAAATGAAAACTAAATTACTCTTGACAATTTTGTTTGCTTTTATTTACTGTACTGTAAATGCACAAGTACAAAAACAATCACCGTCCAACACTATTAAAAAGTTTACTACTGGAATTAAAAGACCTCTGCCTGAAGTAAAGTTCAAAGGACTATATAATCCACCAAGTGTGGATTTAAAATGGAAACCTATTTTAAAAAATCAAGTTCCGGAGAATGATATTGTTTATGACGAAAAATTGGAAGCTTTAAAAAGGGAGAATGCAAAGATTAAAAAAGAGTGGGAAGAGCAACGTAAAAGTTTGAAGGATGAAAAATCACTCCAAGCAGTTACTCCTGTCATAGGAATAAATTATCTCGGTAATCCTTATAATGGTTGTCCACCAGATAATTCTATTGCTATATCAAATGGCGGAATAATAGTTGCTACTGCAAATTCAACAATCGAATATGATGATATGAGTGGAAATAATTTATACTGGAATTACCTAGAGGGAACGAGTGGATTTTTTGGTGATACACTCACTTCAATTTGCGATGCAAGTGTCATTTATGATTCTGGAGCCGACAGGTTCATAATGGTTACACAGACCTGCCATGGAAATTCTACCTCATCAGAAGTGATAATATGTTTTTCCCAAACTAATAACCCACAAAATGGATGGTGGGTATATAGGTTTAATGGTGATGTATTGAACGATAATCATTGGTTTGATTTTCCAAGAATTGCAGTATCAACCAACGAAGTTTATGTTTCAGGCAATTTATTTACAAATACTCCTTATGCTTTTTATCAAACCTGCCTTTTTCAAATGACTAAGAGCGTAGGTTATTCGGGAGGTTCTTACAACGCTACGAATTCAGGTGTATGGACTGGTATTAATGATGGGGATGGCAATCCTTCATTTACTCTTGTACCTGTGCAGTACGGGCAGCAAGGCAATTATGGACCAGGTGTTTATTTAGTAAGCAATATATACCTTGGTGGTTCTTCTTTATATCTATAC
>DATDOJ010000354.1:0-17202 GCA_035293345.1 Bacteroidia bacterium | reverse complement strand
AGAATTTGGAAATTAGATAATTTGAAAATTACAGCAACTTTAAACCCTAAACTTTTTTCATTAACTATATTTGTAAAAAATATTTCCATGAAACATTTTATTCAGATTGATGACAAGAATAAGACAGCAAAACAAGTCCTTATGCTGCTGAGAGAACTCTCCAAAACCAATACGGGTGTTGGTTTTATTTCTGCGGAAGAAGTGGAAGATAAAGTGTTGCTTTCCCTCATGAAACAAGGACTGCGCAGCGGGCTTGCAGACAAGAAAAGAGTGTTGAAAAAACTCGGTATTGAATGAACATTGAGTTTACAGGGAAGTTTGAAAAACAAATTGACCAAATCCGTGACAAGAAATTAAAAAGTGAAATTGCCAATATTGTCCGTGCCGTTATTGCAGCTCAAACACTTGCCCGTGTTCCTAACCTGAAAAAATTAAAAGGATATAAAACTGCCTATCGTATCCGCACAGGCAATTACAGGATTGGAATAATCATTCAGAATAATGTGATTCTTTTCGCTGCCTTTGCAGACAGAAAAGACATTTACAAAATCTTTCCCTGACAAAATTTATTTTGAAAGTATGCGGACACTAAAATTCTGTATTATTTTTTTTTCATGTCTCTGGAGTTGCTCCACCGGACAAAAGAATAACTTAATTACTATCGGCTACCTCGATTTGCTCGAAGACGAAACCCTCGCCCAGGCACGCAAAGGTTTTTTTGTAGCGCTGAAAGAAAACGGTTTCAGTGACAAGGAAGGAACTCTGAAAATAATTTACCGCAACGCTCATGGCGACCAGCCGACACTTTTGCAGGCGTGTGATTACATCATTTCACAAAGCCCTGATTTGATTGCCACCAATCCGACATTGCCGACCATTGTTGCGGTTCAAAAAACAAAAACAATTCCTCTCTTCATGATGGTTTCTCCGCGACCTGATATTGCCGGACTCACGGACAAAGCAGGAAAATCTCCCTCAAATCTTTTCGGTGTTTATGAAACGCTTGAATACATTGACACATCGGTGATGCTGATTCATTCCGTTCTTCCTTCAGTGAAAAAACTCGGTGCAATTTACAACCAAGCCGAACCGCAGTCGGTGATGGCTTTAAAAAAAATTGAAGCTACGTGTGCATCGCTTGGAATTGAAATCATCAGTCAGCCCTTGAATAATTCTTCAGAAACGCAATTGGTCATTGAAGCGCTGTTGAATAAAAACATTGATGTATTTTTTGCCTTGCCCGACAATGTTGTCTTTGCTTCGTTCGAAGTTATTGCAAAATCATGCGGTGATAAAAATATTCCAATCTTCACGAGCGAAGAAGGATTGGTTAAGCGTGGTGCACTCGCTGCCTTCGGTGCTGATATGTATCAGTGGGGCTACCAATCAGGCATGCAGGCAGCGCAGTTTTTAAAAACAAAATCTTTGGATGGATTGAAACCGGAAATTGTAAAAGTGAGGCGCAAAGTGTACAATGCTGAACAGGCGAAACTTTTTCACCTGAATTTTGATTCCACATTTACGGAAGTGAAATAAAAAAGCCGGAAGCTTTTCAACCAGCGGCTTTTGTCAGGTATTTATTCTTTCCTCTTATTCCTTCATAAAACTTCCCCCATTCAATTCCAAATCATTCAAGAGAATTAACATGTAAATTCCCTGAGGAAGATTGGAAACATCAATCGTGTATGTGTCTTCCCCATTGAGTTTAACATTCTCTGAAATTATTTTCTGACCGAGCATGTTGATTACCTGCAAATGCAAATTGCCTGTGTAGCCGTTCGTGTTGAATGAAATGGTGCGCATGGCGGGATTGGGGAAAAGTAAAATGCTGTTCCCGAAATTTTCTATCTCATTATTTGTAGTAGGGATTGATAACGTATCAAGCTTGGCAATAAATATATCAAAATTACCTGCATTTGTTAAGGTAGTTAAGCTAAAGGCAATGGAGGGGCTACGAAAAACTCCTGTCACAAGTATATTACCCGAAGTGGCAAGCGCCAATGATAGACCCGCATCGGCATCTGTTCCACCCGCAGATTTAGCCCACACAAAATTTCCGGAAACATCAAGCTTGGAAATGAAAACATCACTGCCTCCGGCCGAAGTTAAATTAAATGTTCCTGCGCCAGGGTCAAAGTCAGAGGTTCCGGTGAATTTACCGGTAGTATAAACATTAGCGGAAGCATCAACGGCTATGGAGTAACCTTCATCGTAACCTGTTCCGCTAATTGCCTTTGCCCATGCAAAATTGCCGGAAGCATCGAGCTTTGAAACGAAAATGTCCTGGATTGTTGCTGCCGAAGTTAAATTATAAGTTCCTGCGCCAGGGTCAAAATCAGCGGTACCATAGAAATAACCGGTGGTATAAACATTTTGAGAGGCATCAATAGCTATGGAGTGACCGAAATCGGTGGCTCCTCCGCCCATTGCTTTTGCCCATATAAAATTGCCCGAAGAATCAAGCTTGGAAATGAAAATGTCATACCAGTTGACAACTGAATTTAAATTATATGTTCCTGCGCCAGGATCAAAGTCGGCTGGTCCTTTGAAATAACCTGTTGTGTAAACATTGGCGGAAGCATCAATAGCAATAGACAGACCTTCATCATCAATTGTCCCACCGCCCATTGCCTTTGCCCAAACAAAATTGCCGGAAGCATCAAGTTTGTTAACAAATATGTCCTGCCCCCCAGCCGAAGTTAAATTAAATGTTCCCGCGCCAGGGTCAAAGTCAACGGTTCCAGAGAACTTACCGGTGCTGTAAACATTACCTGAAGTGTCAATGGAAATGGAGTTACCTTGATCGTTACTTGTTCCACCCATAGCTTTTGCCCCCGCAAAATTGCCCGAAGCATCAAGCTTGGAAATAAAAATATCATTGAGTCCAGCGGAAGCTAAATTAAATGTTCCTGCGCCAGGGTCAAAGTCGGCTGTTCCATTGAAGTGCCCTGTTGTATAAACATTAGCGGAAGCATCAATAGTTATGGATGAACCTCTATCGGCATCTGTTCCACCCATTGCTATTGCCCAAATAAAATTGCCGGAAGAATCTAATTTGGAAATGAAAATGTCCTCTAAACCAGCCGAAGTTAAATTATATGTCCCTGCGCCCGGGTCAAAATCAACTGTTCCCAGAAAATGACCTGTGGTGTAAACATTGCCGGAAGCATCAACGGCTGAGGAGAGGCCTCTATCGAGACCTGTTCCGCCAATTGCTTTTGCCCAAAGCCAGTCGGGAGATTGGGCATTTGCATTTCCTATAAGGCAAGTGAATGCTGCTACGATTAGCAAGTAATTTTTTTTCATTTAGGTTTTAAAATTAGATGGTTCGATAATACAAAATTTTCAATTAACGCTGGGCTTTTATGTTATAGATTTTTTTTAATGCTCCGTCCCGCAATATCGCGGGACGGATTTGTTTACTTGTTTTCATGTTGTTTTGGTTTTAGTTTTTAATATTTATTTCTGTGCTGTCAGGAGGAAACAAGCTGACGGTACAAGGAATCTTTATCTAATAATTTCCGACAAGGATTAGGATTAGGATTAGGATTAAGTTTTATCACACATGCACCATCTCCACTTCAACAGTATATTCAAGCACACCATCGGTGAGGACAACGGTTGTCTGCAGTGTAACATAATCGGGATGGGTGAATTCGAAGGTAGCTTCCTCTGCCGAAAGAGTGCTCTGTACATCGCCTGTGCCGGTGGCGCTCAGGGTTTTGATGGCGCCCGTTTCCACAAGCTCTGCCTGCGGCTCCGGTATGCCGATATGCGTAACGCTGTCCTTCACGCTGAGGTGAAAAGTTATTTTTATATCGCTTACATACACGATGCCCATCAGCCGGCACTTCCTGCGCATGCTTGCGGGTTCCTCCTCGTTGTAGAAGGTTTCCGATTCATCATATATTTTTTTTATGATGGCATCGGCTTCGGGGCGCATCAATTCCACAGCATGCTGCGCATTATCATAGGCAGTAACTTTTCCGCTTTGTGCCCCGCTCTTGGCAATGAAGTCAGCGGTAGCCAAATCCACTTCGGCTATGGTGGGGTTAGACATAGGCGCACCACCGTCTGCAATGCGAAGCAAGTCACCATCGTGCAGGTTTCCCGCCCACTCTGTAACCTCTGCTTCTGTTATCAGCCGCGGAAGCGCATCGCTGCCCACGGGCAACTGATACATGGCGCGGTGCTCGCGAACGAAAGTGCCGCGCTTGATGCCGTTATCAAACCCCTGTATGAAATGGCTGATGTGCATTTTGCCAAGCACAAAGGATGCATCTTCCGGAGCAGTGGCGCCTGCCTGCCCGCTGAGCGCTGCACCGCGCGCAAGCATGGCTGCCTTAAACAGCGGCTGAAACAACGCAAGCCGCGCCTCTGTGGCGGGGGTTAAAGGTTTTTCCGCTGGCGGCAGGGAAGTGTTTTTTGCCAGCGCTTTGTCGAGCACGCGTTTGCGTCCCGGGTCTGAAGTTGGTAATCTTCGTGTCATGTGTCAGATTGTTTTTGAGGTTAGAAATCAGAAAGTGTTTATTTTTAAGTATTTAAGCGTTTTTGAACCAGATTGCGGGCATATTTTATAGAATATCAACTCAAACAGGACTGAATGGCTATGTATTTTATAGAATATGCGCTCAAACAGGACTGTATGGCTATGTATTTTATAGAATATGCACCCAAACAGGATTGTTCGTTATCATATTTCAGAGAATATGCCGGACATCCGTTCTGTTTGGCAGAAGATTTTACAGAATACATACTCAAACAGGATTGTTCGCTTATGTATTTTATAGAATCTATTCCTTGCAGGTCGGCAAACGGAATTTCCGGAAACAGATTTTTCATGGGCATTAATAATTTAGTTGAAATTTTCGGGAGCAAAACTATGTGCAGCAAAAGCCGGCATCAATAACATGAATATGTGAATAGTGCCTCCAAAAGGGGTATGAATTAACATGAACATGTTATTTTTGACCTACCATATATTGTTTTTATTTGCACTGTATTTCTGAATACAAAAAACCCAGCCATGAACTGCCGCTTCACCTTCAGGGAATTGAAAGCAAAAAAAATTTTGCTGCTGATTTTATTTACTGCTGCCTTGCAGCCGGCTTTCGCGCAGAGCGATAAAGTGGCTGATTCAATAATGAATGTTAAAGTTGTTGATTCATTATTGAATGTTTTGAAAACTGCGAAAGAGGATACGAATAAAGTAAATACATTAACGGGATTATGTTTCCGGTTTTTCACACAGGAAAATTATGTGGAACCACAAAAATACCTCGACACCGCTCTTGCCCTTGCACAAAAGCTGAATTACAGGAAAGGGTTAGCCAATATTTATAAGAACAGGGGAATGATTTATATAAAACAGAATGATTGCAAAAAAGCAATTGATTATTTTTTGATTTCATTAAAAATCTCGGAAGAATTGAGTGACAAGGCGGGAATGGGTGATTGCTACTACTATATCGGAGAATCTTATAAATGTCAGCGTGAACATAAGCAGGCATTTAATAATTATCTGATGTCGGTCAACCATTTTACCGAAGCAGGTATAGTATCAAAAGAACTCGCTAAAAGCTGTGAAAGAATCGGACTTGCTTATTGGAGCATGGGTAATTATTCCTCAGCACTTAAATATCATTTTCTCTGTTTGAGGACAAGTGAAGAGTTAAAGTATAAAGAAGGAATTGCTGAAGCATACGGCAACATTGCTATTATTTATGACGATACGCAGAGGTTCCAGGAGGGCTTATTGTACTATCAGAAAGAATTAAGCATTGTTGAAGAATTGAATCTTAGATCTAAGATGGCGACATGCCGGCTTAACATGGGCATTAGTTATATGCTGCAGCATAAATATCCGGAAGCCATCGAAAATCTGAAGAAGTCGTTGAAAATCTATGAAGAGACCACAGATAAAGATGGTATGGCCTTTTCATATAATAACATTGGAGATGTTTACAGCTCCCAGGAAAACTATTCCGAAGCTTTGAAAAATTATATGTCTGCAATGAAATTTGCAGAGGAAATAGGTGAAAGAGGGATGGTTGCTTATGCTTACAGGGGTATTGGACGTGCACACCTACATTTAAATCACTATGCAGAAGCGAAAAAATTTCTTAGCCATGCGTTAGAACTTTTTAGGGAAATTAGTAGCCCGGAAATGTTACAAAGAACCTACAAAAACCTGTCCCAATTGGACAGTGCAATGGGAAATTACAGTCAGGCATTGATGCATTATAAGCTCCACACCGATTATAAGGACAGCATGCGCAATAAAACCAACAACGCACAAATTGCGCAAATGAAGGAGCAATACGAATCGGAGAAAAAAGATAAAGAGATTTTGGAGCTTGCAGGCGACAAGGAAAAACTGGAAAGCGACAAACAGATTAGCGCCCTGCTTTTAAAAACCAAGCAGGATTCATTAAACGTTATACAGGCAGAAAATGACAAAGCGCATGCTGTTAATCTTTACAGCCAGCAGCAGATAGAACTGCTTGGCAACGAAAAAAAGCTTCAGCTGCTTCAGATAGAAAAAGAGAAAGCAGACTATGCAGTACAAAAAGCCGAAACAGATAAAAAGCACGGGCAGTTAGTTGTGCTGAATAAAGAAAAGGATATTCAAACACTTCAATTAAACAAACAAAAACAAGCAAAAAACTTTTTGATTGCCGGAATTGCATTGTTAGTAGTGCTTTCATTTTTCCTGTACCGGTATTACCGCACACGCCACCAATTAAAGCTGCAGACACTGAGAAATAAAATTGCCAGCGATTTGCATGACGATATAGGAAGCACACTCAGCAGCATTTCCATTTTCTCACAGATGGCACAGTCGCAATCAAAAGAAGTAATACCTGCTTTGGAAACTATCGGGGAAAGTTCAAGAAAGATGCTCGATGCCATGGCCGATATTGTCTGGACTATTAATCCGGAGAATGACCAGTTTGAACAAATCATCATGCGCATGCGAAGCTTCGCCTACGAATTGCTCGGTGCAAAGCAAATACATTTCGAGTTTGATGCCGATGATGAAGTCGCGAAGTATAAATTATCTATGGACGCAAGAAAAAACCTTTACCTCATCTTTAAGGAAGCTACCAACAACATGGTGAAATATGCCGATGCCAGCAAAGCTATATTTGCAATAAAGGGCGAAGGAGAAAAGTTGACGATGACGATAAAAGATAACGGAAAAGGATTTGATGCTGCGCAGCAATTTTCCGGAAACGGATTGAAGAATATGAAGAATCGCGCCTTGGAAATTGGAGGTCAATTGGTTATCGATTCCATTCCGGGAATCGGAACGACTATTAAATTTGAATTGGCAGTTTGAAAACGTCAGAATAGCAGTAACAACAAATTACATCCAATGGAAATACGTGTAATGATTTTTGAAGACAACCAAAGCTTACGTGAAAGCATTTACCAACTCATTCATGGCAGCCCGGGCTTCGCATGCGTTGGAGCTTATGAAGATTGCTCACATCTTTTGGAACATGTTCGAAAGAACACACCGGACGTAATATTAATGGACATTCAAATGCCCGGCATGAATGGAATTGAAGCGGTAAAAATGCTGCGTGAAAAATACCCCGACCTTAAAATCCTGATGCAAACAATTTTCGAGGACAGCGATAAAATATTTCAATCCATTTGTGCAGGTGCTTCCGGTTATATTCTGAAAAATACTTCTCCCGCCCGGTTTCTTGATTTTATAAAAGAAACATATGAGGGCGGTGCACCTATGAGTCCGTCCGTAGCTAAAAAAGTTTTAAATAAGTTTGCTAAACAAAACTCACCAAAAAAAGATTTCAATTTATCCGACAGGGAAAAGGAAGTGCTTTCATGCTTGGTAAAAGGGATGAGCTACAAGCTCATTGCAGATGCCTGCTTTATCAGCATCGAAACTGTGCGTGTTCATATCAAAAACATTTATAATAAATTACATGTGCATTCGAAAGGCGAAGCCATTTCAATGGCTATCAAGGACAGGATTGTTTGATTTTGTTGTACTCGCTCTGCATGATTTGTAATCCTGCGGCTTTCATGCTCATCTGTGCAATCTGTGGTTAAACTTTTCTATTCTGCGCATTTGTGGCTCACATTGAACTTTCAACTTGTCATACTGGGCGAAGTCGAAACATTGAACTCATTTTTTAAGAATCAAAAACTCCACTCTCCGATTCATCGCCCTGCCTTCTTCGGTGTCATTGGTTGCAAGGGGTTTTGTTTCACCATGATGGAGGTGGTGAAAGTTTTGAATGCTGTTACACTTTTACAGCACGACTAGTCATTACTGCCAGATAGCTATCGGGATAATAACCGAACAAGTTGTCTCGATTTCTTTGGTTATTTTAATTGCGCTAACTGGGTCATTCCTATATTTTTTTACGGGTTTGGGAATAATGGCATTCCCGTTGCAGCCCGATTATTTCTTTATTTTGCTCAACAGTATTCATAAAGAACGCAATGTCCTTTTATCTCTCAGCAATAATTCTCGGCTTAGGTTTTTCACTTCTTGCGCTCGGCATTTTTCTTTCGCTGCGCGTTTTTAATTTTCCTGACATCACCACAGACGGAAGTTTTACCTTGGGCGGAGCGGTGACGGCTGTTATGCTGGTCAACGGTTATAATCCGCTATCCGCTTTTGTCGCTGCCATGATTTCGGGTGCCGCTGCCGGAATGTGTACAGGATTCATTCATACTAAAATGAAAGTGAATCCGCTTCTGTCAGGAATCCTGATGATGACAGCGCTTTACTCAGTCAATCTTGCTGTAATGGGGCGCTCGAATATTCCATTGATTGAACAGCAAAAAATATTTGACGTGATTCATCTCAATGAATTTGCTTCCATGCTTTTGTTCGCTGTTGTATTTTGGGTTTTGCTTTCGCTTCTTCTGAAAACCGATTTCGGTTTGGCGATGCGTGCAACCGGGAACAACGAGCAGATGATTAGAGCGCTGGGTGTGAATACTGACAGAATGAAAATTGCCGGGCTTGCCATTTCAAATTCGCTTACAGCACTGAGCGGTTATCTCATCGTACAATACCAGGGCTTTGCCGACATCAACATGGGAATCGGCATTGTGATTCTCGGACTCGGCTCGGTGATGATTGGAGAAATTTTTGTCCGTCCGTCTGTCACAAACATTTTTCTGCGATTGGCTGCTATCATAATTGGAAGTATTCTTTTCCGCCTTGTGCTTGCTGTTGCCCTTGCATCGGGTGTTGACGCGGGTTATCTTAAGCTTGTTGTTGCGCTGATTGTGCTGGCAGTTGTTGGAATTCCAAATCTGAAATTAATCAGGGGCAAGTGAACGGGACAAGGGACAAGAGAAAATGATACGCTTAGAAAACATAACCAAGATATTCAACAAAGGAGAAGCCAATGAAGTTTCTGCTTTGAAAAATATTTCTTTTGAAGCAGGTGCACAGGAGTTTGTGGTACTTGTCGGAGGAAACGGTTCAGGCAAATCAACATTGTTGAATATTATTTCAGGAAAAATAATTTCTGACGCAGGAAAAATATTTCTCGATAACAAAGATGTAACGAATCTGAAGGAACATGAGCGGAGCAAATGGATTGCAAGAATTTTCCAGGACCCGCTTATCGGTACAGCACCTGATTTATCCATTCTCGAAAACTTCCGGCTCGCTTGGCTGCGCACACAAAAGAAGAAGTTTACAATCGGCACGGGAAAAATATTTCAGGATGAAGTGAAAGAAAAAATTTCAATGCTTGGTTTAGGTTTGGAAAATAATCTCGTCCGTCCGATGTCATCTTTATCCGGAGGGCAGAGGCAGGCACTTACCCTCGTGATGGCTGTGATGGCAGAAGCAAGAATTATTTTGCTTGATGAACCCGCTTCCGCTCTCGACCCGAAAACAGCAGCGCTTGTCATGCAATCGGCTGAAAAGATTATCCGTGAGTTTAACCTCACTGCAATTCTTGTTACACATAATTTAAAAGACGCATTGACGCATGGTGACAGAATTATACAGATGGATGATGGGGTGATTATCCGTGACATCAGCGGAAAGGAAAAAACTGCATTGAATGCGGGAGAGGTTGTTGAATGGTTCGGCTAAGCCAATTTTTCTATTTTTGACCGCTTCATAAGAAATTTTTATTTCAATCGTAATCTGGCGCTCCCAATTAAATTGTTTGTGAAACAAATTTTAAGAAGCAATATTTTATTTTTTCTTTTAATCACCGGTCATTTTGCCAATGCGCAGATGCTAGACCCGTGTCACTGGTCATTTAAAGTCGAGCAGAACAAACCGGATGAAGCAATACTTATCGCTACCGCCAAACTCGATTCGGGCTGGCATTTGTATTCGCAGTATATTGATGAAGGCGGTCCGATTCCTACCAAATTTACTTTTAATGCTTCACCGAATTACAAACTTGCAGGAAAAACTGAAGAAGGAAAGCCACATAAAGAGTACGATGAGAATTTCTTAATGGATCTTCTTTATTTCGATAAGGAAGCCGTGTTCAAACAGAAAATAAAAGTAATTGGCAAAAAGGATTTCAGGATTACAGGAGCACTCGATTACATGGTCTGCCTTGAGCAATGTATTTTTCCTCCTCCTGTGGAATTATCGTTTAAGATAAAAGGCAACCCGGCAGGAGTAGATGTTCGCAGTGCGGATGACAATGTTTCAATAGCAACGCAGGAAGACCCTTCTGTCGCAATTGCACAAGCAGATTCAGCAACAGCTACGAGTGCAGATACAGTTCCACAGAAAAAACATTCCGTTGATGAAATGATTGCTGCGCTCGAACCCGGCTGCGGAGAAAAAAATAATCCGGAATCTGATTTGTCTTTCATCGGAATATTTATTGCTGGAATGTTAGGTGGATTTCTTGCGCTGCTCACCCCGTGTGTGTTCCCGATGATTCCGCTCACCATAAGTTTTTTCACCAAGCGCAGCAAGACACGGAAGAAAGGAATTTTCAACGCTGTGGTTTATGCTGCGTCCATTATCGTGATTTATGTTTTGCTCGGATTATTAATCACCGTAGGATTCGGCTCCGATGCGCTGAATGAAATGGCGAGCAATGTTTATTTCAACATGTTGTTCTTTGTAATCTTCTTCCTCTTTGCTCTTTCATTTTTCGGAGCGTTTGAAATCACGCTGCCAAGTTCATGGGTCAACAAAGCGGACTCAGCATCCGAACGCGGAGGGCTGCTCGGAATTTTTTTCATGGCGTTTACGCTGTCACTCGTTTCATTTTCATGCACAGGTCCTATTATAGGAACGCTGCTTGTGCAGGCAGCACAGGGAAGCAACTATATCGGTCCGCTTGCAGGCATGGCAGGTTTTGCTTTCGCATTGGCTCTTCCGTTCGCTCTCTTTGCAGCATTTCCGGCATGGCTTCATTCACTCCCGAAATCAGGCGGTTGGCTGAACAGTGTAAAAGTTGTTCTCGGTTTTCTTGAACTCGCGCTCGCGCTGAAATTTTTATCCAACGTTGACCTTGCCTATCACTGGGGAATTCTGCACAGGGAAATTTTTCTTGCTCTCTGGATAATCATTTTCGGAATGATGGGATTTTATCTGCTCGGCAAATTAAAATTCAGTCATGACAGCGAGGTCAATCACGTTTCCATTCCCCGTCTTATCCTCGCAATACTAACGTTGTCGTTCACGCTCTATCTTATCCCAGGTATCTGGGGCGCACCGTTGAAACTCATCAGCGGATTTCCTCCGCCTGATTTTTACAAAGAGTGGACAACAGGACAATCACACGACTGCCCGCACAACCTGAATTGCTTCCATGACTTCGATGAAGGTATGGCCTATGCAAAACAGCAGGGCAAACCCGTGATGATTGATTTCACCGGCTGGAGCTGTGTGAACTGCCGCAAGATGGAAGACAATGTGTGGAGCGACCCGAAAGTGCTGAAGCGTCTCGCGGAAGATTATGTATTGATTTCACTTTATGTTGATGACAAGACACCGCTGCCCGAGAATCAATGGCGTGTTTCTGAGCACACGAAGAGAAAAATAAAATCAGTCGGCAATCAGTGGAGCGACATGCAGGCAGGATTATATAACACAAATTCACAGCCCTATTACGTGCTGCTCGATAACAAAGCAAACCTCCTTGCCGTTCCGCGCGGCTACACGCCTGACATACATACCTACACCAAGTTTCTTGACGAAGGGTTGTGCAGATATGAGAAGAGGAAGTAAATTCTGAACTTTCAAGTTGAAAAATTTTTCCGGCAAAGTTGTAATCGTCACCGGTGCATCATCCGGAATCGGGAAAGCGTGTGCTATAGCTTTTGCCAATGCCGGTGCTGATGTTGTGCTGGCTTCAAGAAATATTGATGAGCTGAAAAATATTGCTCAGCAAATTTCTTCCCTTGGAGTAAAAGCAATTTCGATTTCTACAGATGTTTCTAAGGAAAGTGATTGCAAAAATCTGATTGATGAAACCATAAAAAATTTCGGTCGCATTGATATTCTTATTAACTGCGCAGGAATTTCCATGCGTGCTTTGTTGCTGGATGTTCAATTGGATGTGCTGAGGAAGGTGATGGAAATTAATTTCTGGGGAACGGTTTACAGTACAAAGTTTGCTCTTCCCTATTTGCTTCAATCCAAAGGTTCAGTGGTTGGCGTCTCATCCATCGCAGGTAAAACAGGATTGCCAGGACGCACAGGATATTCTTCTTCCAAGTTTGCGATGGAAGGTTTTCTGCAAACGGTGCGGATAGAGAACTTGAGAAAAGGGCTTCATGTTCTTGTTGCCTGTCCTGGATTCACTGCTTCCAACATTCGCAACGTTGCGCTGAATGCCTCAGGAGAAAAACAAGTGGAGTCGCCCCGTGACGAAAATAAAATGATGCAGCCCGAAGTTGTCGCAGAAAAAATTCTTCAGGCAGTCATAAAACGAAAAAGAGATTTAGTGCTGACTTCAGAAGGAAAGTTGGCCGTGCTTCTCAGTAAATTTTTCCCTTCTCTCCTCGACAAAATGGTTTACAACCACATGGCGAAGGAGAAAGATTCTCCTTTCAAATAATCTCTAAAAAAATTGCCGCCACTTTTTTGAATGACGGCAATTAAATTTTAAGAAATCTTTTTTACTTGATTCCAAGTTTTGTTTTCACCAGCGGCATAATATCATCGGAGGGTTGTGCGAACAGCACGATTCCCTGGCTGGTATCGAAAATGTATGAATATGCTTTTTCCTTCGCGATTCCTTTAATGGCATCCTCCGCCTTTTTCAGAATCGGTCCGTAAATATCTTCCTTCCTTTTCTGAATGGACTCCTGCGCTGTCTGCTGAAAATCCTGGATGCGTGTGCCGAGATCTTCGAGTTCCTTTTCCTTGGTCTTGCGGATTGCCTCTGCCATCGTTTCTGCCTGCTGTTGGTAGGTCTGCAGTTTACCCTGGTATTCGGCAGTCATGGTTTTCATCTGGTCTTCCAGCGACTTGCGGTATTTGGTGAGAGTAGAATCTGCGCCTTTGGTTTCGGGCATCAGTTGAATTAAGTCAGCCGAGTTAATGTGTCCGAACTTGAGCGTCTGCGCGCGCAGCGATGTTGTGTGAATCACAAGCAAAGCAAAAAATAAAATTGTGTATCTGAAAAGTTTAGTCATGTTGGTTGAGTTATTGGATTATTAAGTTATTGAGTTTTGCAAAGAATCATTTTCTGTCGAAAGGAACTGTTTCGCCTTTGGGCGGAACTTTCAGCGGCTCGGTTTCTTTAGTTTCTCCGGTGCTCTCCTTCTTTGCCGCCTGGTCGGGTTTGATGCCCATAATTTTCAGGACGGCATCGCTCTTATCATATTTCGGATTGGCGTAAAGCATCGTCAGGTCGCTCGATTTATCGAAGATAACGGAATAACTCTGGTCGGTGGCGTACTTCTTCACTGCGTTGTACACTTTATCCTGAATCGGCTTAACCAATTCCTGTTTCTTCTTAAACAAGTCGCCTTCATAACCGAAGCGCTGCTTCTGCAGGTCTTTCACTTCTCTTTCTCTGGTGAGAATTTCGTCCTGGCGTCTCTTTTTCATTTCTTCAGTGAGCAGAATTTGTTCCGCCTGAAACGCTTTATAAAGTTTATCTATCTGCGAATATTTCTCTTCGATTTCTCTCTGCCACTTCACAGAAAGAGCATCGAGCTGTTTCTGTGCATCGTTGTATGCAGGAATCTTGCCGAGAATATATTCCGAGTTGACGAAACAATATTTCTGTGCTATTACAACATTGGCTGACAGCAGAAATAAAACTGCCGTGACAAGCAGGATGGTTTTGATTTTATTTCTCATGGTTTTTTAGGGTTGGCAAAAATATAAATATTTAGAATTGTTGTCCTATACTGAAATGAAACTGTCCTCCGCCTGCATCAGGACTATTGGTGATGTCATCAAATCCATAACCCCAGTCAAGTCCGAGCATTCCGAAGACAGGAAGAAAGACACGGATACCGAATCCTGCCGAGCGGTGGAAGGAAAACGGATTGAAATCCCGGAATTTCAGATAGGAATCTCCGCCTTCTGCAAAGACAAGCATATAAATTGTGGCTTGAGGGTTGAGTGATATGGGGTATCGCATTTCGAGCGTGTATTTTTCAAAGATTGTGCCACCGGTGTAGGAACCCCTCGAATTGCGGGGAGTAAGCGTATTGTCGTCATAACCGCGAAGGGCGATGATTTCCCTGCCGTCAAGCGCATAGCCGGATAATCCGCTGCCACCAAGATAGAATCGCTCAAATGGCGAGTCGCCAATGTCGTTGTTGTAGTTTCCGAGAAAGCCGTAACTGAATTTTGCATTGAGCACAAGGTCGCCTGCAATTTTTGTAAACCAGGAAGAAGAAAATTTCCATTTGTGATATTCAATCCACTTGTACTTGACATTGTCTTCTGCCGTTTTAAAATCGGTGTCTTTAAGAAAAGTTAGCGAGTATGGCGGTGTAAATTGTCCTGACAATGAAATCTGTGAACCGCTGCGAGGATAAATCGGTTGGTCAATCGAGTTTCGGGAAAATGTTGATGCCACGCTGAAGTTGTTTGATGTTCCATCGCTGAAAAGAAACGTGGAAGAAAAATTCTGAAGGATATAATATTGATAACTGCCTTCGATGTAGAGTGTGAAATAATCATCCGGAACTTTCAAACGCTTGCCGAAACCCACAGAGCCGCCATAAATTTTAATGGATTCCAGAAGCGGGTCTTCGCTGCTTCTGCCGTTGGATTGAACAGAATGAAATGCTGTCGTGCTGAGTGAGTTTGGTTTTTTTCCTCCAACCCATGGCTCGGTGAATGAGATGTTATAGGACTGGTAATATTTTCCATTCGTTTGTGCACGCAAGCTTAACCGCTGACCATCGCCTGATGGAAGCGGAGTCCATGCGCCTTTCTTGAAAAAGTTTCTCAAAGAAAAATTGTTGAACGAAACTCCAAGCGTTCCAACGAGTTGATTCGCTCCATAGCCACCGGAAAGTTCAATCTGGTCGGAGGGTTTTTCTTCGACAATGTATTCTATGTCAACAGTTCCCTCGGCAGGATTGGGAGTTGTGTTCAAACTTAATTTTTCAGGATTGAAATATCCAAGTTGAGCGAGTTCTCTTTGCGTGCGAATGATGTCTGAGCGACTGAAAAGTTTTCCCGGTTTGGTGCGAACCTCGCGCATGATGACGTGGTCGTGGGTTTTTGTGTTGCCTGTGACGGATACTTTGTTGACTGTCGCCTGTTTGCCTTCGCTGATGCGCATTTCCAAATCTATAGAGTCGTTTTCCACAGTGACTTCAACGGGATTTAGCTGGAAGAATAAATATCCATCGTCCATGTAAAGCGAAGTTACATCGCGACCGCTGGGATTCATGTAAAGGCGGTCGTCAAGAACAGCTTGCTCGAAGACATCTCCTTTTTTAATGCCGAGAATCTGGTTGAGTTCGAGCGTTGTGTGCTTGGTGTTGCCGAGCCAGGTGATGTTTCGGAAATAATATTTATGTCCTTCGTCAATCGTGATTTCGATATTCACTCTTCCACGTCCGACTTTGTAAATCGTGTCGCGGACAAGATGCGCATCGCGGAAACCCTTGTCAATATATTTTTCGATAACGCTTTTTTTATCCTGTTCGTAGTTACTCTGAATAAATTTTGACGAAGTAAATATTTTCCACAGGCGCTTTTCTTTCGTGTCTTTCATTGCGCGCTTCAATTTGCCCGATGTAATTTCTTTGTTACCGTGGAAAATGATATTGCTGATTTTTATTTTATCTTTTTTATCAACGGTTATGTAGATGATGTTTTTGTTTTGATATGCGGTGTCCGCCACCTGTTCGATTTTTACGCTCACATCGAGAAATCCTTTGTCAACATAATATTCGGTGACAATGTTTTTTGTGTTGGTGATGAGATAATCGGTGATGACTTTGTCGCGTTCGAGACGAATTGTTTCGCGAATCTTTTCCGCATCGCCTTTCTTGACATCGCCTTTGAAAGAAAATTTGGAGAGGCGCGGCTTTTCCTGCAGTACATACTCCAAAAATATTTTGTCATCAACAATTTTTTGCGCGGCAATCTTCACATCGCTGAACAATCCCTGCTTCCAGAGGTTGTCGAGAGCTTTGGTAATTTTTTCACCGGGCACTGCAATGGTGTCGCCAATGGAAAGTCCGGAGATGCTGAGCAAAACATTCTGGTCGAGGAACTTTGTGCCGGTGACTACGATGCCTCCGATGACATAATCCTTCGGATGGGTGTAGTCGAACTCGATATTGTCTCCGCCAATCTGGGTTTGAGCAGTGGCATTGAGGGATGCAACAATAAACAGAAATAAAAAAGCTATGCGCTTTCCTAATTGTTGAATTATTGATTTATTGATTTGTTGATTTGTCGGGTTCACGAAATTGTCAGGGATTAATTTATCTGCTCACTCACTTTGCCGAATCTGCGTTCGCGGGTTTGGTAGTCAACGATGGCTTCGTATAAGTCCTCTCTGCGGAAATCGGGCCAGAGCTTGGGTGTGAAATAGAGTTCGGTGTAAGCGATTTGCCACAGGAGGAAGTTGCTGATGCGGTGTTCTCCGCTGGTGCGGATGAGGAGTTCGGGGTCGGGAATGTTTTTGGAATTAAAATAATTGCGGAAGGTGGTTTCATTTATTTCTGCGGCAGAAATTTTTCCGTCTTTGAAATCGCTTGCCAGTGTTTTGACGGCTTCCACGAGTT
>DATDOJ010000353.1:0-9711 GCA_035293345.1 Bacteroidia bacterium | reverse complement strand
AAATTCCCGGAGCGCGTTCGATGAGCTTGAAGCCGCCTTCTTTCAACACATCAACTACAGCGAGTTCCGTCACAATTCTTTTCACGCAGCGAAGTCCGGTAATTGGCAATGTGCATTTCGGAAGAAGTTTTGATTCGCCTGCTTTGTTCACATGCTGCATGGCAACGATTATATTTTTTGCGGCAGCCACCAAGTCCATCGCTCCTCCCATTCCCTTCACCATCTTGCCCGGAATTTTCCAGTTAGCGATGTCGCCATTCTCGCTGACCTCCATCGCACCGAGAACTGTCAAATCAATTTTCTGTGAACGTATCATTCCGAAGCTGAGCGCAGAATCGAAAAATGCTGAGCCGTCAACAGTTGTGATGGTTTGTTTGCCTGCATTAATTAAGTCAGGGTCTTCTTCACCTTCAATGGGAAATGGTCCCATGCCGAGCAATCCGTTTTCTGATTGAAGCACTACATCTATTCCTTCGGGAATATAATTTGCAACAAGCGTTGGAATTCCTATTCCGAGATTCACGTAGTATCCGTCTCTCAGTTCCTGCGCGATTCGTTTCGCTATTCCATTCTTATCCAGCATATAGTTTTATAGATTTAAAAAATAATAGAACGCGGATGACGCTGAAAATGCGGATTGAAAATGATTTTATTTTTATCCGTACTTATCTGTCCTTTCCGTGTCATCTACGTTCCATTTTGTTAATTCCTTTTTCTCACCGTTCGTTGCTCAATTCTTTTTTCATATTTCTCACCCTGAAAAATCCTGTGCACAAAAATTCCGGGTGTGTGAATGTGGTCGGGATGCAGGTGTCCTGCCGGAAGAAGTTGTTCCACTTCGGCAATCGTAATTTTTCCTGCCATCGCCATCAGCGGATTAAAGTTGCGTGCCGTTTCGTGGAAGACAAGATTCCCCTGGGTGTCGCCTTTCCATGCTTTCACTATGGCGAAATCAGCATCAAATGCATATTCAAGTAAGTAATCCTTCCCGTTGAAGTTTCTTATTTCCTTTCCTTCGGCAACTTCAGTTCCTACTCCTGCAGGGGTGAAGATTGCCGGCATACCATATCCTGAAGCAAGACAACGTGTGGCGAGTGTTCCCTGAGGAATCAGTTCCACGTCAAGTTCCCCGTTCAGCATCTGCCGTTCAAACTCAGCATTCTCTCCCACATAAGACGAAATCATTTTTTTGATTTGTTTTTTCTGAAGCAGCAATCCCAACCCGAAATCATCAACACCTGCGTTGTTGGAAATGCAAGTCAGATTCTGCACTCCTCTTTTAACCAAAGCAGCAATACAGTTCTCCGGAATTCCGCACAAGCCGAATCCGCCAAGCATAAGTGTCATTCCGTCCTGAATATCTTTTACTGCTTCGTCAGCATTTGCTATTACCTTATTCATGGAAATTCAATTTGAAAATTTGAAAATGTCATCTCTCCGAGATGGAAATTGTTTTGCGATGAATCCATTTTGAATCAATTGAAAATATCATTGCTTTGATGTTGAAATTATTTTGGAAATGATTCTTATAATTTCGACAGCTTTTGATAAAAGTTTTTCATTAGCCGGATAAGATTTTGAATATTTACAAAGTAACAACCAATATTCTGTTTCATCTGCTTCTTTACAAGCTATTTTCATTTTATGAATGAAGTCGCTTTTGCTTTCTGCATTTTGCGCTTCACGAACGTTCGCTCCTATGGAAGTTCCAGAACCCCAAAGTTGATTTGCCATTTTATACTTTCTTTTCTCTTCCAGTAAATCACAAAATTCAATTACATCAAGTGCAAATTGAAACGTCATATCAACAATTAAATTCTTCTTATCATCTCTCATGGGTTCAATAATAAGAATTTTCTAATTAAAACCTCATGCTCTGCGCGTCATTTTCAAATTGACCCATTTTCTAATTTTCAAATCAACTTCAGAAATCAATCTTGTCATCATCCTTCCCTTTATCCTGCTTATTATATTTAGCACAATCAACTTCCACGTGCAGCGGCTCTGATGGTTTTTCGAAATCGCCTTTGGAATAATGAAGTGTTGAATCAGCATAAACTTTTTGCATGTATAATGCCCAGACGGGAAGCGCAGTGTTTGCTCCCTGTCCCAAATCGAGTGAGCGGAAATGAATGCTTCGGTCTTCACATCCTGTCCACACGCCTGAAACCAAATCGGGCGTGATGCCCATGAACCAACCGTCACTCTGATTTTGGGTTGTGCCTGTCTTGGCGGCAATCGAGTTGGTGAAATTGTATTTGAAACGAAGCCGTACGCTCGTTCCGTAAAGAGTTGCTCCCTGCATCATGTTAAGCATGAGGTAAGCGGTTTCTTCATTGATGGCTTCCACTTTTCTCGGTAATTTCTCTTCAAGAACGTTGCCCGATTTATCTTCAATGCGCGTGATGTAAACGGGTTCCGTCCAAACACCCTTATCTGCAAACGTACTGTACGCACCCACCATTTCATAGAGCGAAACATCTGCCGTGCCGAGGCAAATGGAAGGCACCGCGTCAATCGGGGTTGTGATTCCCATTCTTCGAGCGACATCAATCATCGCCTGCGGACCGAATTGTTTCATCAGGTAAGCTGACACGCAATTCACAGATTCAGCCAAAGCGTATTTCAGCGTGAGCATGCCGCCATATTTTCCATCTGCGTTTTCGGGCGACCACGGTTCCTGCGGGGGAGGCAGAGGAATGTTCACACGCACATTCGGAACTTTGTAGCATGGTGAATATCCTTCCTGCATCGCAACCGTGTAGAGAAACGGTTTGAATGTTGAACCTACCTGGCGCGTTCCCATTTTTACGTGGTCGTATTTGAAGTAACGATAATCCAATCCGCCAACCCATGCGCGCACATATCCTGTTTGCGGCTCCATTGACATAAATCCCGACTGAAGAAATTTTTTGTAATACTTAATCGAATCCATCGGTGAGAGTGTAGTGTCAATGTCGCCCTTCCACGAAAACAAAGTCATCTTCACCGGTGTGTTGAATTCTTTTTTTATTCCCCGCGGATTCATGCCTGCCTTCTTTGCCGCGATGTAGCGGTCAGAGCGTTTCATTCCTTCAGTAAGAACTTCAGGAAAGTCCTTCCATGGCTCGCGACCTTTCCAGTGCGCATCAAATTGTCTTTGCAGTTCCGTCAAATGTTCGCGCATTGCTTCTTCGGCATAGCGCTGCATGCTCGAATTTATGGTGGTATAAATTCTCAGACCGTCACGGTAAAGATTGTATGGTGTGCCGTCCGCCTTAGTATGCGTTTTACACCACTGCACAAGTTCACCGCGAATCACTTCGCGGAAATGTGTTGCAAGTCCGAAGTTGTGGTCATCGGCTGTGTACTTCAATTCAATCGGAAGAACTTTCAGCGAATCAAACTGAACTTCAGAAATAAAATCGTACTTCATCATCTGGTGCAGCACAACATTTCTTCGCTCCATGGAATTTTTCGGATTGCGCAGGGGACTGAACCATGTGGGCGCTTTAAGCAAACCTACCAGCACTGCCGACTGATTTACCGAGAGCGTATCGGGCGCTGAATTAAAAAAGGTTCTTGAAGCCGACTTAATTCCGAACGCATTGCTGCCGAACTCCACCGTGTTGAGATACATGGCAAGGATTTCTTCTTTGGTATAATTCTTTTCGAGGCGAACAGCGATAATCCACTCTTTGATTTTGCGTACGACCAAACCGATTCCCGAAACATTTTCGCGCGGGAAAAGATTTTTGGCAAGCTGCTGTGTAAGTGTGCTGCCTCCACCCGAACTTTCCTTTCTCATGAAAATGGTTTTGAAAAACACCCGGAACAATCCGCGCAGGTCAACGCCAGAATGTTCTTCGAAGCGAATGTCTTCGGTTGCCTTGAGCGCGTTGATGAGGTTGGGCGAAAGTTTTTCGTAGTGAACGTTGGAGCGGTTCTCGATGTAATACTTGCCGAGTACCACCTGGTCGCTGGAATAAATTTCCGCAGCGAGATTACTTTTGGGATTTTCCAGTTCTTCAAACGATGGCAGCTTACCAAATATTCCTGCTGAAATTGCAGCGATGAAGCCGCTGAATAACATTATGGGCAAAAGAATTACTGCCCAGAAAATGAGGAGGTATTTTTTTGTTTTGCTGTTTACTTTTTTTGTCATCGGGTTCCCGAGAAAATTCGGGACAGGTCAAAAATATAATACTGACGAACTTGGGAGGAACGATTAAGCACTTATTGTACAGCGGGTGTGTTTGTTTTTCCGGAAACGAAATCAAGCGCGGAAGGAGTGAGGCGATAGAAGCCGTTGGAACGGGGACCAACGAACTCGATGAAGCCGAGTTGTTTGAGGATGGCAATGTATCGCATGCCGGAGGTGGGTTTTACGGAGGCAGCGGCAAAGATTTCTACGGAAGTGCCCTGACGAATGCGGCTGACGGAGAGAAAAAATTTTGCCTGGCTGGCGATTACATCTTTGCGGACGTACTTTGCTTTGCGGTTGAGCTTATATGATATGCGGTTCCATCGCTTTGTGAATGCTTCGATGGTTTCTGCGGGAGTGGCGATGCTGTTCGGGGCAGTGTTGTTGTCATTTGGGACAGTGTTGTTGCCATTTGGGACGCTGTTGTTGTCATTTGTGAAGGCGTTGTTCTCATTTCTTTTTCCGTTGTTCTCATTTGTGATACTGTTGTTGTCATTTTCGGAGCTGTTGTTGTCATTTGGGACGCTGTTGTTGTCATTTGTGATGGCGTTGTTCTCATTTATTTTTCCGTTGTTCTCATTTGTGACGCTGTTCTTGTCATTTGGGAAGCTGCTGCCGGGGTTCGCGATGCTGACGGAGTGAGTTTTTTGAGTGTTGCTGAGGTTTTCCTTGCTTAATGCCAGATTCTGGCGGGTTAAACTGTCAATTATGGAGAACAGCTCTGTGATTGTTTTGAGGTGGCTGAGGTTACTTTCGATGAGCTGTTGGTTTTGCTCGCGGAGGAGTTGGAGTTCCTGACCGGCATGTTGAAGTTTTTTGGGTGCGGCTTTTTTGCGGGTGGGTTTCATGGGTGTAAAAGTGGGAAAGATTTTTAACGTTGAAAAGGGAAAATTATTTTGTGTTACTGACAGATTTAAAAAGATTAACACAGAGTGCACAGAGAAAAAAATTGTCTGAACCGTGATTAAGCGGATCAGGATGATTAAGGAGATTTATAAGCGGCTGAAGTTGGCTCTTGCTTTTGGATAGTGCTCGAAACTTCAGCCAACGGGGGATTGATAGAATTGGTAAAAAAAATTTGTTGATATATTTGTCTGGACTAAAGTCCTCACAACACAAAATATGGAAGCTCCATTTGATATTAACAAAGTAATTCGAAGATTAGGTTTAATAAAAGGATTAATTCTTCTTGAAGAGTTTGAAGAAGTAAATTCTCATGTTCAGAAACTTAATGGAGCAGGTCATGATATTGTACTAAAAGGAATTATTTCAGATATTGATTCTAAATTTTATTCTGATGCGATAAAAAAAATAGAAGAATATATTAATCAAAATCAACAAATCATTTTATACGAAGACCCTGAAGTTGAAGTACTGAAAATTGAAATAAAGAAACTTGAGATCGAAATTGGCAACGCAAGTGATGAAGTCGCTGACACTGAAAAATTAATTCATGATTTTGGAATAAGGCATAACAATGAGCTTGGCGAAATTGTAAGTAAGATTTTGAAGTTGAGAAAAGAAAAATTAGAACACGAACAAGATGAAAGTGCAGAAAAGAAAAAGGAATATGAAGAAGCAAAAAAGGATTATGAACAATATAGTAAGCAGTATGAAGAAACTAAAGCAGAACAACAATTTGTTCTAACTGAGGAAGAAAAGCAAGAGTTGAAAATAAAATATAGAAAAGCTACTAAGCTTTGTCATCCTGATGTCGTTACTGATGAGTTAAAAGAACATGCTGAGATAATGTTTAGGGAATTACAAGAAGCGTATGATCGAAATGATTTAAAAAAAGTAACGGAGATACTTTCAATGCTTGAGAAAGGTGAAATATTTATTGCGAAATCTGAAGGAATAAACGAAAAAATAAAACTAAAAGCTGAGGTAATAAAATTAAGAAAGAAACTTTCTGAGCTTAACCTTGAGTTGATTGAATTGAAAGAAACAGAAACCTATCAAACCATAATAAAGATTCATGACTGGGATAAATATTTTACGGAGACAAAACAAAAGTTAAATAAAGAACTTACGCTTTTAGAGAAATGAACGAAGAAAAAAATAAAAGCATTGTTAAGAAAGAATCTGCCTTAGTAAAAAGATTAGGCGAGCAAATTTCAATTACAAATAAATTACTGATATACTCTTTTGACTATATCGATTGGTGGAATAATTTAGATGAAAAACTTAAGCTTTTCTTAAGACTAACTCTTGCTTTAAAAGTTGCTATTGCCAACCATCCAGAGGAGTCAAAAAAATTATCAAAAGAGGACATAGCAAAAGCTATTATTTTGAAAAAGAATGTTGATTTTGGTGAAAACGTCATGAGTGTAAATGCAATAAAATATTTGTTGAGTTGGAAAAGTATTCCCGCACATGCTTTGAATGACTTAGAACCCGTACACTTATTTTCTGAACTTGAACAATTAACGCTCCCTGAAATAGAAGTAAAAGATTTAGCTCCATTAAATTCTCTGAAGCAATTAAAATTACTTGATATTAGTAAGGCAATCGTTAATGAAAAAGAACTTGAGGTCTTTAAAAGGATGCATCCCGAATGCAAAATCATAGCAAATGAATTATTGTCTAATGAAGTAAAAGAAAAATTAGCCAAAGAATATTTTGAAAAGGGAAATCAATTTTACGAAAAAGGTGATTTCAAAGCATCAATTTTTAATTATACAAAAGCAATTGAGTTGATAAGAGAAATTAGGAATGAATATTCAGAATTGAAATTCAACGCTTTGAAGAACCGTGCAAAGGCAAAATCTAAACTGAGCGATGAAGAAGGGGCTAAAAGAGATTTGATGATAGCTAACATTGAAAGCATGAAAAGCGGAGGACCAAATTTTCCAGATGAGATGATTAATGAATGGAATAAATACTAATGAGCGAGCAACAAAAAAACAAGTTAGCAAAAAGAGAAACTGCTTTTATAGAGAAAGTAAGTGTACAAATAGGATTAGCCAATAAGTTGCTTAATAGAATGAGCAAAAACTTGGTCAAGGAATACTATACTAAGGCACTGGCTGATTTAAAAAATAAAAATTATGATTCCGCGATATTGTTAAGCACTAGTGCTATTGCTTTAGAGCCAACCAATCCAGCGTATTTTTATTTACGGGGGATTACAAGAAAAGAATTTCAACATTATAATAACGCCATAGAGGATTTTACAAAAGCAATAGAAATAAATCCAAAAGATACGGTAATATATCTATATTATTTTGAAAGAGCCATTTGTAAACATCATCTCTCAGAATTTAAATCGTCAATTGTGGATTATGACCACGCAATTAAAATGTTTCCCCAATGGGCACTTGCATATTATAACAGGGGACTTGCAAAAAGCGAAATTCATGATTTCAAAAATGCATGCCATGATTGGTTAAAAGCGAAAGAACTTGGATACAATGGCTCAGATAAAATGTTAAATAAGTATCATAATTACATCTAAATTATTTCAAATGACTTTGAGCAAAGTGATCAAAATAATTTTGGCAGCTCTTTTATTTCTTTGTTTACTAAAGATGCCTTATGGGTATTATCAGCTGGTACGTTTTATTTCGATGACCTTATTTGTAATCTTCGCTTACGAGTACAGAAAAAATATTCCTTTAATGATTGTATTTATTTCCCTTGCTGTTTTATTTCAGCCGATTTTTAAAATACATTTAGGGAGAGAGATATGGAATATAGTTGATGTGATTGTGGGAATATTGCTTTTGCTTTTGGTTGTCGGTGAGAAATGGGTTAGAAAATTGCAATAAAAAAACCTTGAAGATTTTTATTAATGCGATATCAGAGTACTGAAAAGACAAGAGAGTTTTTAAATAGAATCCGCGAACATCTTTATCGTTTAGATTATTCAGCAATTCGGGTAGATTGCAATTCCAACTTAACTCATCTCCCAATATCAGTAGTGGATTTTACTAATGAAAAGTCCTTCTTCGGCAAGAAACAAATGGATTGGGGCGGTTGGAATGTAATTTACAGGGCGAGATTAATAACCAATAAAGGCAATACCCCTCATGAAAATGTTTCTTGTATTTCATACATTCCAAAACATAATCTTCACAAAATTGAAAAGTTTGGGAGAGTGAATAAGCCAAATGAATCTATGTTCTATGGTTCATTAGGATTAGAAACTGCATGTGCAGAGGCAGTCACCAAAGGCAATGTTTTTAAAGACAGAAAATCTGTGATGCTTTCAGTGGGCGTTTGGAAATTTGAGACGCCACTAACAATTGTGCAAATGCCATATTCTGAAAAATACATTAAAATGTTTTACGAAAAGGTCAGATATAAATCAAAAAAAATTGACCTTGGACATATAGCGGAAGTAAATAAAAAACAAAGGGAAAGACTTGAAGATGATATGTCTTATGAAGTCTTAGAATTTTTTGCTGATGAATTTGCAAAGTGGAACACAACGAATGATTATGAATATATGCTAAGCAACTATTATGCTGATAGAATATTTAATCGGCTTTCGGGTTTTGAAGTTGAAGGTGAAATTGATGGCATCATGTATCCTAGCATTGCCCTTTCTTATGAAGAAACTAATATGGTTTTAAAACCTGAAGTCGTTGATTCTAAATTAAAATTTATTTATGCATACCAGATAAGGATGGATGATTTAAAAGACATTGGACTCGGTGCGCAATGGAATGCCATTAAGCGAAATGTTAAAGCTGATGAAGCAGGAAGGTTGCTTTGGTAATTTTTTAATAATCCATTTTCGCCTCACCCCCTAACCTCCTCGCCAAGGGGAGAGGGGGAACACAATTTCGGGAAGATATTCATCGAGAGGTTTTGCTTTAATAAAAAAGTGCAGAACGTTTGTCCTGCACTTTAATAAATTTTGTGATTATGATTTTCAGTTTGCCAATCCGATTTGTTTCATGTAGGTCTGATTGTCCCAGAACAAATGTTCTTCGCTCATGGTGCCGTCAGGTCCCCATATTCCGATTGTCGCCATCGGCATCTTGAACGCTTTGCCTGTTGGCTGAATAAATTTTCCGTTACCTATCGGCATCGGTTTGGTGAATGTTCCTTCAAACACACCTGTGACTGCAGTCATGTTTCCCGAGCCAAAACTAATCGGGTGCTCTTTGATTCTTGTGTCGGGCGCATAGACGAACATCATCTTCAAGTCCTCAATGTGTTTTTCAATTCCTTCTGTTACGTGTCCATCGGGCCAATAAACCTTGATGTCTTTAGAATGCGATTCTTTCAGCCGTTCCCATTGCTGGTTGCTGAATACTGTGAAGTCAAGTTCATCAAACCTTGCGAGGTTGTTTGAAATGGCTGCATCGTTCGCAGTCAGTTGCTTAATCTGATTCATCAGTGAATCAATTTCTGATTTGCCTGCAGGAGAGTTGCCGTTGCTGCAGCTTGATAAAATGGAAACCATGAATCCAAAGGAGAGGATTGTGATGGCGTTTAGAATTGTTTTTTTCATTTTTGTTTTGTTTAATGGTTAGAGAATTGTTTGAATGATTATTGGAAACTTATTTACTGAATAT
>DATDOJ010000352.1:0-4195 GCA_035293345.1 Bacteroidia bacterium | reverse complement strand
CTTAAAGCACAATATGACCCGAACGGAGAGGATGCAGTGATTGAGTCATTCGTGAGGCAGATTGAGGAAGGGAAATTGCAATAGGCAGTTGGCGAAAGGCGAAAGGCGAAAAGCAAAAAAGAAATTTGACAATTGAATAATTCATCAATAAAACTTTTTCTTAATATTGAAAAATAATTTCAACGTAATGAATATTATACTTTTTGAAGACCACACGCGTTCCGCTTTGCTGCCTTTCACTTTCACCAGGCCTGTGGGAGAAATCCGTGTCGGCATTCTTACCATTCGGGAGAAGTGGGAAAAATATCTCGGCAAAAAAGTTTCACACCTGACGAAAGATTATTTACAGGAAAGATATCCATTGAAAGTTGCTGAAAACAACTTGCTCATCAACGGAAAAATATTCCCTGACAAAAATCTTGTTGAACAAATTTTGAAACTTCAACCAGGGCAAAAAATAATTTCGGGAGATGTTGTTGTTGCATGGCGCACCGGTGAAAAAGAATTAAAAGAGATTGGTGATATAGTAGGAACCGGTTCCGGAAAAGCGATAGCTTATAAAACAGCCCTGAAAAATATTTTTCACCTCACCGATATTTTCACCATGAACGGTGAAGCGATTCGGGAGGACTTCGATCTTCTCACTGCAAAAAGAAAATCTGCAAAGCTGAGTTTGACAAACAAAGCGCTGAACCAAAAAAATATTTTTATAGAGAAGGGTGCGAAAGTAGAATGCAGCGTTCTTAACGCCACAGACGGACCGGTTTACATTGGCGCAAATGCGGAAGTTATGGAAGGAAGCATCATCCGCGGACCGTTTGCTTTGTGCAATGATTCTACTGTCCGGCTGGGGACAAAAATTTATGGGGACACAACGATTGGTCCGTTCAGCAAAGTTGGCGGAGAAATTTCCAACTCGGTTATTTTCGGTTGCAGCAACAAAGCGCATGACGGTTTCCTTGGCAACTCGGTGATTGGCGAGTGGTGCAATCTCGGAGCAGGCACCAATAATTCCAACCTGAAAAACAATTACTCTTTCGTTAAGCTTTGGGACTATGAAAAAGAAAATTACATCAACACCGGTTTGCAGTTTTGCGGACTGATAATGGGAGATCATTCGAAGGCAAGCATCAACACCATGCTTAATACAGGAACGGTTGTTGGTGTAAACGCAAATATTTTCGGAACAGGATTCCCGCCTAAATTTATTCCGTCATTTTCGTGGGGCGGTGCAGAGAAACTTTCGACCTTCAGAATAGAAGAGGCGCTGGAAGTTGCACGAAAAGTTTTTGAGCGCAGGAAAATGAAATTTGATAAGACAGAAGAAAAAATTCTGCGACACGTTTTTGAAGAATCAACTAAGCACAGGGCGTGGTGACACTTCGACTCCGCTCAGTGTGACACCGTACTAAACCAAAACACTTCCCGTCATCTGTTCTGGAATTTTTATTTCCATCAACTTCAGAATTGTCGGAGCGAGGTCGCAGAGGCGGCCGGTTTTTATTGAGAGATAATTTTTATCAATAAGAAAAACAGGAACAGGATTCGTGGTGTGTGCTGTGTTCGGACTTCCGTCATCGTTAATAAGATAATCGGCATTCCCGTGGTCGGATGTAATGAGAAAGGAATAATTATTTTTCAATCCCGCTTCCACAACCCGCGACAAAGATGAGTCAACCGTTTCAACAGCTTTCACGGCAGCAGAGAAAACTCCGGTGTGACCGACCATGTCGGCATTGGCGTAATTGAGACAAATAAAGTCGGGAGACGGGAGTTCGGAGTTTGGAGAAATAACTTTTACTAATGCATCGGTGACTTCAACGGCACTCATCTCCGGCTGCAAATCATAGGTAGCGACTTTCGGAGAAGGGATAAGAATTCTTTTTTCGCCATCGAACACTTCTTCTCTTCCACCGGAAAAGAAAAAAGTTACGTGAGGATATTTTTCTGTTTCTGAAATGCGAAGTTGTGTCTTGTTGTTCAATGCAAGCACTTCCCCCAACGTCATTTTCAAATCCTGGTTTTCATACATCACTTTCACATCATGGAATGTGTCATCATAATTTGTCATCGTCACATAATGCAGCTTCAACGTTTTCATTCCGAACTCGGGCATATCTGATTGCGTAAGGACCTTAGTAATTTCGCGGCAGCGGTCGGTGCGGAAGTTGAAACAGAGAACTGCATCGCTATCGGAAATTTTTGCAAGTGCGTTTCCGTTTGCATCGGTGATTACAAGCGGTTTTATGAATTCATCCGTGACACCAGTATTATAACTCTTGCGGATTCCTTCGGCAGCCGAGGAAATTTTTTCACCGTCACTATTGACAAGAAGATTGTAGGCGAGCTTAATTCTTTCCCATCGTTTGTCTCTGTCCATTGCATAATATCTTCCGGTAACTGAAGCAATCCGTGCTGAAGTTTTTTTCAAATGCTCTTCCAACTCACTGATATATTTTATTCCGCCCCTCGGATCGGTGTCGCGACCATCGGTGAAAGCGTGGATGAAAACATTTTTTATTCCATTGTCATCCGCAGCCGTGCAAATTGCTTTGAGATGTTCAATGTGAGAATGAACTCCGCCATCGGAAACAAGACCCATCAGATGAAGCTTGCAATTATTTTTTTTGACGTAATCAAAAGTGTCAAGCAAAATTTTGTTGCTGAAAAATGTTTTGTCTTCAATGGCTTTGTTGAGGCGTGCAAAATCCTGGTACACCACTCTGCCTGCTCCGATGTTGAGATGTCCGACTTCGGAGTTTCCCATCTGCCCGTCAGGCAAGCCGACATTGAGTCCCGATGTCAGCAGTTCTGCGTTGGGATATTTTTTATAAAGCGAATCAACAAAAGGAGTGTGCGCAGCTTTGATGGCGTTAGCTTTTGTATCGCCACCATGTCCCCAGCCATCGAGGATGATGAGGATTACTTTTGGGGAACTCATTTGTGTAAGGTCAACCTTGTAATGAAGAAATAAACAAGTTGGCAACAGGCAGTTGGCAATTAGCAGACAGAACATTTTCACATTTTGCCAACTGCTTTTTTGCCAACTGCAAACTTCTCATTTCAAAGATATTATTCTCACTTCAGGTACATAACATCCTTCACTGCACTAATCACACGCGCGGGATTCGGCAGATATGCCTCTTGCAGTGTCGGAGCATAATGCAGCGAAGCATCAGCATTTGTAATTCTGCGGATGGGTGCATCGAGATAATCGAACGCATCTTTCTGAACTTTGAAAGCTACTTCCGTGGCGATGCTGCCGAGGGGCCACGCCTCCTCAACAATCACGAGCCGGTTTGTTTTCATCACGGATTGAATGACGGTGTTGTAATCAATCGGGCGAACGGTGCGCAGGTCAATTACTTCTGCGCTGATATTTTCTTTCGCCAATTCTTCGGCTGCCTTCAATGCAATCTTCATAATCTTGCCAAAGGAAACAATGGTGACATCGTTTCCCTGTCTTTTCACATCGGCAACTCCAATGGGAATTAAATATTCTCCATCCGGAACATTTCCTTTTTCGCTATACATCTGTTCGCTTTCCATAAATATCACAGGGTCGTCATCGCGGATGGCGCTCTTCAATAATCCTTTCGCATCCATCGGGTTTGAGGGAACAATAACTTTCAGTCCGGGGCAGTTTGCATACCAACTGTCGAACGGATTGCTGTGTTGCTGACCGAGCTGCCCGGCAGAACCGGTGGCTCCGCGGAAAACGATGGGCACGTTGAACTGCCCTCCGCTCATGCTTAGCATTTTTGCCGCGCCATTAATGATTTGGTCAATGGCAACGAGAGAAAAATTAAATGTCATGAATTCGATGATGGGGCGCAAGCCGTTCATGGCGGCACCGATTCCGATTCCGGTGAAACCAAGTTCGGCAATGGGAGTGTCAATCACGCGCCTCTCGCCAAACTCCTGAAGCATTCCCTGGCTCACTTTGTAAGCGCCATGGTACTCTGCCACTTCCTCGCCCATCAGGAAAATGCTTTCGTCCCTGCGCATTTCTTCGTTCATGGCTTCGCGGAGGGCTTCACGGAACTGGAGTTCTTTCATGGATAAGAATAACGTATCGTTACTAATTTACGAATGTGGAATGGCGCGCAAAAATAGACAAATACAACAATCGGGACTACCTCTGTGTTTCAATATTTTCAGGTGGTTGCAGGGGCTATTGATATTTTTCTACATT
>DATDOJ010000351.1:0-17935 GCA_035293345.1 Bacteroidia bacterium | reverse complement strand
ACATGTTATACGAAGAGTAAAAATATTTAGAATCGTGGCGGAACGCTATCGCAATCGAAGAAAGCGTTTCTCATTAAGGATGAATCTAATCGCTGGTATTTATAATTTTGAGCTTCGTTAATTACGCAAGATGTCTATTATTAAAAATAAGTCGAACAGTAACACAATCAATAAGCAACAAGCCAATGAGAACTACACCGGAAATTATTAACCGCTTTCTCTTCAACGTGAAAGAAGAATTTTCTGAAAAGCCCCCGGAGGCAGCTATGCCGGATCAGTGCAAAGCAACCACTAATGAAGCAACCTGGATGCTGTGGAAAGATGAATTTCCTCAAGCAGAATTTTCATCGCGTAAAATAGGAACACGAACGTATTTTATGGGTTCTTTAAAAAACATACTCTCAACACTGAGGGACAAACATGAAAACAAAGCCGTTCCGATTGTTATCGGGGCGGCTTTCATGTTGTATTTCTTTTGTGCAGCGCTGAACTGATTTATAAGTGTGTGAATGATGTAACTCTTTTCTATAATTGTGTAACGCTTGCCGGAATTAAAGGACTCACCTTTGTCCCGTTGGAAAATTCTTTCACATCTTAAAAACAAAATCATGAAAAAAATAATCATCGCTTTGCTGTTCTTCATTACAGCATTAAGTTTTAACATCTCTGCTCAGGAAACAACCTCAGGAGAAAAATTTGGCAATGCCTTAAACCTGGGCTTAGGCATTGGTGGGTATTCGGGATATTATGGTTATGTCGGGCGCTCATTGCCTGTCTTTCACATCAACTATGAATTTGGTGTGGCAAAGAATTTTACGTTAGCTCCATTTGTCAGTTTTTATTCTTACCGGAACGGATATTATTGGGGAGACCATAACAAGAATTATCCGTACAAAAATTATTACTACACTGAAACAGTTATTCCTATTGGAGGCAAAGGCACTTATTATTTTGATGACTTGCTGAAAGCAAATTCAAAATGGGATTTCTATCTCGCAGGTTCATTGGGGTTTTCAATTGTAAGTTCGTCATGGGACAATGATTATTATGGCGACAGAAATGTTTATCGTGGTGCAAGTTCATTATACTTCGATTTCCATGGAGGTGCAGAATACCATTTCAATAATCATCTTGGAGCGTTCCTTGACCTCTCAACGGGTGTGTCAACCATCGGTCTTGCCATTCATTAATTTTTTATAAATAATAAATCAATAAACAACAATATCATGAAAGCAGTATTTAAAATTTTCATCCTGTTCATTGTTCTCAATGCAGGCACGTGGCTCACACCGCTAAAAGCATCGGCACAGGTGTCTGTGAGCTTTCAACTTTTTTATGACGACTTAAGTCCTCACGGTTATTGGGTAGATAACCATGACTACGGATATGTTTGGGTTCCTAATGTAGCTTACGGGTTTACTCCTTACGCCACAAACGGACATTGGGTTTTCACCAATGCAGGATGGACATGGTTTTCGGATTACTCATGGGGATGGGCGCCATTTCACTATGGTCGCTGGTACAATGACCCTTACTACGGACCAATGTGGGTTCCGGGAAATGAATGGGGTCCGGGCTGGGTTACGTGGAGAAGTTCGGCAGGTTATTACGGATGGGCGCCAATCGGTCCCGGCATCAGCATTGATTTTGCGTACAGCAACGGATACAACGTGCCTTACAATCAGTGGACATTTGTGAGGGACGGTGACTTCGGAAGAACGAACATCAACAACTATTATGTTGACCAATCAAACAACACAACCATCATTAATAATTCCACTGTTGTAAATAACATGCAGGCAGATGGCGGAGTAAAATATAATGCAGGACCTGCTGTAAACGATGTGGAAAAACGAGCGGGCAAATCGTTCACTCCCGTTTCCATTAAAGAAAGCAGCCAGCCAGGTCAGAAGATGAGTAATAATAATCTTGAGATTTACAGACCACAGGTGCAAAAAAATAATTCCGGTGGAGCGAAAGCGGCTCCGTCAAGAGTGGCGACAAAGAGCGAAGTGAAATCGGCTGCGGAAAGAAATCCCAGGACACAGTCACCGCAAAAGAGTCAACCAGGAAAAGAACAACCGGCACAACGTGATAAACAAAAGGCGGCACCACAGCAACGCGATGCTCAACCGGCAAAGCAACAGCCGTCACAAAGGCAACGTGAAGGTCAACCTAACAAAGAGCAGCCCGCGCAGAAGCAACGCGATGTTCAGCCAAACAAAGAACGACCTGCGCAACAACAGCGAGATGTTGAACAAAAGAGAGAACAACCCTCAGCACAGCCAAAGCGTGATGGTGAACCAAGGAAGGAACAGCCATCGCAGCGTCAGCAGAAAGAACAACAGAATAAACAACAACAGGCACCTCAGCAACGCGATGAGCAACCCAAGAGAGAACAGCCAAAGCAACATCAGCAAGGCGGTCAACCTGACAGACAACCATCAGCACAGCCGCAGCGTGACGGTGAGCCAAGGAAAGAACAGCCATCGCAACGCCAGCAGAATGAGCAACCCAAGAGAGAGCAACCGGCACCGCAGCAACGCGATGAGCAACCTAAGAAAGAACAGCCGCAACAACAACAGCAAGGCGGTCAGCCCGATAAGCAACAACCGGCACAACATCAGCAAGGTGGTCAGCCCGCTAAACAACAGCCCGCGCAACAGCAACCCAAGCGCACCAGAAAGCAACCGGCAACTCAGCAAAAACAACCTAAACAGCAGCAGCCTGCTCCTCAGCAAAATAATAAGGAAGAAAAGAAACCGTATTAACTGCGTCTCACTTCAAACCGTGAGGAGAGTTATTGCTTAAGCATCGGATTCAAAAATAATTTTAAGGGCTGTTAATTTTTAACAGCTCTTTTTTTTCGTCAATAAAATAAAACAGAAATAATTTTTTTTAAAATGAAAATCGTTTACATAGCTGCAGAAAAAGGTTTTGAAAAACTTACATCGGTTGTCTCGGTAATAATGGGTAATTCAATCACCTTTATTATTGCTTTGTGCGTTGTATTATTCTGGCTGAGCAACGCAATCCTTTTACAGCAGGATATTCATTACAGCATCGGTGACCTGATTCTCGGGATTACATTTTTAAGTTTATTTATTATTCAAAAATCATTCAACCGGTTCTCCGCTTCCATTCATCTGAAGTTAAACGAGTTGGTTGCGTCACATGAGCCGGCAAGCAATAAGCTGATTAATGTAGAAGAAAAGACAGAACACGAACTGAACAAACTCTCCGGAGAATATACAGAGCTGGCTGCACGTGCTAATTCAGTGGAAGAAAATGGGAAAAATGATTCCATAAATCCCGTCAAATAACGGTGGGAAAGTGTGAATCATGTAACTTATTTCTAAAGTTGTGTAACACCTTCAGGTTAAGTGGAATGCATCTTTGCAGCATAACAATTCAGTTATCATCTTAAAAAATATTCAATGACAAACTCTACAGAAGTAAAAGGAACCTGGACTGAGCAAAAAGGAAAACTCAAACAGAAATTTACAATGCTTACTAACAATGATTTATTATTTGAAGAAGGCAAAAAAGAAGAGATGCTCGGGCGACTTCAAATCAAGCTTGGCAAAACCAAGGAAGAACTGCTTTCTATTATTGCCGCTCTTTAACCGGGAATACATTCCGTATTGTACGTAGTTCAAACAACAACTAAAAAAATCAAAATGAAAAAAACAATCTTTACCCTTGCTGCAGCACTGTTTGTGGCGGGAGCAATTTTAAGCGGCTGCTCTTCTGATGCAAATAAAACAGAAGATGCGGAGTTGAAAGTTGAGGATGCAAAAGCAGATGTGAAAGATGCTGAGCAGAATTTAACTGAAGCACAACAAGGAGCAGAAATCAGCGACTTCCAGAAATTTAAAAATGAATGTAACGAAGAAATAAATAATAATGAAAGACGCATTGCTGAACTGAGAGTTCAAATCAAGAACGAGAACCGTGAAGCAAGAGAGAAAGATGAAGTGAAGATAAACGCTCTGGAAAAAAGGAACACGGAATTAAAAATACAGTTGGATGCATACGCCCATGACGGCAAAAGCGACTGGCAGGAATTCAAAACCGAATTCAAGCATGACCTGAAAGGATTAGGAGAAGCATTTAAAAATATCACCGTCAGCAATACCAAATAATCTGACAGTGGTGAAACAAATTTTCACCGTTAATATTTAAAAACAAAACCCCAAATAAACAAGGGGTTTTTGTTTTTAAATATTTTGAATGATTTAGTGAACGGCAGAAGACAGAAATATTTGTTTGAATAATGCTTTTTGTATTTATCAATATTAAATTTTTGTTAATCCATTTCGCAAAGATGGAGAATCGCTATACTCGCATCCCCTGAATTATTTGTAACATGAAAACACTATTGCTTGCACGACACGGCACCGCTGAAGAAAGACGTGAAGGCGAAAATGATTTTGACCGCACCCTGACGGAAGCAGGGAAAAAAGAATCTGCAATTGCGGGAAAAAAGTTGCTTAGCATGAACTTAATTCCTGAAATTATTATCAGCAGTCCGGCTCCTCGTGCGTTTGAAACAGCAAAAATTATTTCCGGGAAAATAAAGTACCCAAAAGAAAAAATCAGAATAGAAAAAGTTCTTTACACAGGCAATGTTCAGCAGGCGCTGAAACTACTCAGTCAGATTCCCGGAACAAAACAAATTGTGATACTGTGCGGTCACAATCCGCTGCTGGAAGAAATATTCTCTTCGTTATGCGAAGGTCGGGTAAAGGAAATTCACAAAGGAGATATTGCCGCTGTTTCATTTGAGATGGATGACTGGAGAAATGTGAAGGGAAATACAGGCATTAATAATTTAATAGTACCCCAAGATAAAAACTCAAAGCAACGTAGCATGAAAACCAACAAAACAAAAAACCAAAAGAAAGAATTGCAGGCGCAGGTAGCAGAACTGATTACTGCTTTTGCAAAATCGAAAACCAAGATTGGCTCGAAGAAAATCCGTAAGACGGTGAAAGAGGCGAGCAAGCTCCTTGCTAAGGCAATTTACAAAACGCTCAATGCACTGCCGATAGCAAAAAAGCAAACGGTAAAAAAGAAAATAGTAAAAAGGAAAACTGTAAAGAAAGTTACAGGCATAAAGGCAAAACCTGTTGTCAAAAAGATACCGGCAAAAAAATTAAAACAGGCTAAGAGTGTTTCAAAAAATATTCTTCCGTCAATGAATAATATTTCTGAGAAGGTTTCTGCAGTTGAAAGTAACCCGCTGCATGCTTAACAGTACGCAGTAATTTTATTTGCAATGCCAAAGCGCGGAAAACGATTTAAGAACCGCGAGATAAGCTGGCTCTCGTTCAATGCAAGAGTTTTACAGGAAGCGGGAGACAAAACTGTTCCGCTCATTGAACGGCTGCGCTTTCTTGGAATTTTTTCTTCCAATCTCGATGAGTTTTTCCGTGTGCGGATTTCCACGCTGCGCAAATTATCCAAACTAAAACACCACAAGGACATTCTCGGTTTTAATGCTGAGGCAGTTCTGAACCGGATTCATAAAACTGTTCTCAGCCAGCAGAGCCAGTTCGAGCGCAGCTATAAAAAAATACTGAGCGAACTTGCCGCTGAAAAAACATTCATCATCAACGAAACACAGCTCAGCTACACACAGGGACGGTTTGTAAAAAATTATTTCCGCCGGGAAATTTTGCCCTCTCTCGTTCCGGTGATGATTGAAAAGATTAAGGACTTCCCGTTCCTGAAAGACAAGTCCATTTATTTTGTCATTCGCCTTATGCGAAAAAATAATCATAAGGAGAAAGAGAAACTGGCGTTGATGGAAATTCCTACAGAACGGCTTCCGCGTTTCATCTCACTGCCTCGTGTCGGTGAAAATAAGTTCATCATCATGCTTGATGATATTATCCGTTACTGTCTTCAGGATGTGTTTTACATTTTCAACTACGACCATTTTGACGCATGGATGGTGAAGATGACGCGTGATGCCGACCTCGATATTGACAACGATGTTTCCGGCTCGCTGATGGAAAAACTTTCGCGTGGGCTCACCAAAAGAAAAAAAGGAATTCCCGTCCGGTTTTTATATGATGCAAACATGCCGGAATATATTCTCAAATACCTTGAGAAAAGAATTCACCTGAAAGAACAGGATATGATTGCAGGCGGGAGGTATCATAACTTCAAGGATTTCATTCAGTTCCCGAACATCGGGAAAAGCGAATGGGTGTATGAAAAAATTACTCCTGTGCCGCACAAATATTTGACAGCGAGAAAAAGTATTATCCGAACAATTAAAGAACGCGATTGTATTTTGCATCTGCCGTATCATTCATTCACATACATCATCCAGTTTTTGCGTGAAGCATCTCTCGACCCGAAAGCTGTTTCGATAAAAATTGCGCTCTATCGGGTAGCACAAAATTCCAACATTGTCAATGCACTCATCAATGCCGCGAAAAATGGAAAATCAGTTTCTGTTGTAATGGAACTCCAGGCACGATTTGACGAAGAGGCAAATATATTTTGGGCGAAGCGAATGGAAGAAGAAGGCATCAAGGTTATCTATGGAGTGCCGGACCTGAAAGTACACAGCAAAATGTTTATCGTCAGCCGGATGGAAAAAGGCAAGCTGGTTCATTATGCAAATCTCGGCACGGGAAATTATCACGAGGAAAATGCAAAGTACTACAGCGACCAAAGTTTATTCACATCCAACCAACATCTTACCAGGGAAGCATACCGGATGTTTCTTTATTTCGAAGACGGAAAAAAGCCGGATGAATTCAAACACCTGCTGGCTGCTCCCTTTGACTTCAGAAAAAAATTAACCAAGCTGCTCGATACTGAAATTGAAAATGCAAAAGCCGGGAAAGAAGCGTATGTTATTTTAAAAGTAAATCATATTGTTGACGATAAAATTATTTCCAAACTCTATGAAGCATCGCATGCGGGAGTGAAAGTGAACATGATTGTGCGCACCACCTGCTCATTGGTTCCGGAGATAAAGGGAATAAGCGAGAACATAAAAGTCATCAGTATCGTTGACAAATTCCTGGAGCATGCGCGTATGTTTGTTTTTTGCAATGCGGGAGACACAAAATATTTTCTCTCTTCATCGGATCTGATGACACGCAACCTTGACCACCGGCTTGAAATTGCGTTCCCTGTTTATGACGAAGAAATAAAACATGAGCTGCGCGAAATCATAAACATACAGTTGAAGGACAATATGAAAGCACGCATCATCAACGAGCAGCAAAGCAACCGTTACCGCAAGGATTCATCTGTTACAAAGGTGAGAGCGCAGGTTGATATTTACAACTACCTCCGCGAACATGAAAAGCCGGAATAGATAATCGGTTAAAAACTTTTTCTTAACTAATTTCCTTCGCTGATTTTTTCACAACACTTGAATGTAAACTTGCAATGGACGAACAGGAAAAAAAAATACCAACCATTGAAATTCGCAGCGATAGACATCGGCTCCAATGCACTCCGGCTTCTCATCACGGAAGTTATTGAAAACGGAGAGGGAGTAAAATATAAAAGACGTTTGTTCATCCGCGTTCCGCTCCGTCTTGGAGAGGACGTGTTTACAATAAAAAGAATTTCGGAAGAAAAAACATACTCACTCATTAAAGCAATTCATGCCTTCCGCAACCTGATTGACTTATATTCCGTCACCGAATACAAGACCTGTGCAACTTCCGCATTCCGAGAGGCGGGAAACGGAAGTGAAGTCGCTGATAAAGTTTTTTCGCACACCGGTTTTTTCATTGACATCATTGACGGAAAAAAGGAAGCTGAAATAATTTACACCAACCACATTGCCGAAGCATTGGATTTGGAACACTCTTACCTGTATGTTGATGTCGGTGGAGGCAGTACTCAAATAGCATTATTCTCCAAAGGAAAAATTGTTGACTCCGATTCTTTTCCCGTTGGCGCAGTGAGGATGTGCGTGGATAAAGTGAGTGAAAAAAACTGGGACGCGCTGAAGGAGTTTGTCAAGAGTATTACGAAAGATAATGATAATCTTATTGCTATCGGCACGGGCGGCAACATCAACCGGCTCGTGAAACTGGCTGATAATAAAGACAAAAAATATATAAAGGAAAAGGAGTTGAAAGAATTATGCGAAAAGCTTAGCGGCTATTCCGTTGAAGAACGTATTCAAAAATTCGGTTTGAATGCCGACCGAGCGGATGTGATTGTTCCTGCCGCCCGTGTTTATCTTTCTGTCTTGAAATGGGCGCGCATAGATGAAATTTTTGTTCCCAAACTCGGACTGGCAAACGGAATCATTCACATGCTCTATGAAAAGCACCTGCGAAAAAAAACCGCAGCCGTCTGAAGATTAAATGCTACCTTGCGTAGCATGAAAAAAACCTATTTACTTTTCCTTTCGCTCTTCTTCTCCTTTGCTTGCTATGGGCAGCAAAGTGAAGGATGGCTCACATGGAATAATGCCGACAATACAGTATCCATCTCCTATCCCAAAGAATGGACAGAACAGAAATTAAACGCAGGAGAAATTATTGCGTTCACTGCGCCCAAGGATAATGCAGAAGACCATTACTCTGATATGCTTGTTCTGAGAGCGTTTCCTGACAGCGGGATGAAGAGTATTGACAGTTTGAAAAATTACGCGCGCACCACTCTTAGTCCTCAGTGGAATTTCAAAATAACTTCGTCAAAAAAAATCGTAACAAAAGATACGGAGTATATAAAATCAGTGGCAGAAGACAAGGAAAAAAAAGTAGTTCTTGTCATGTACACTCTGCTGAAAGAAGATAAAATATATTTCCTGACTCTCAACATAGAGAAAAGAAATTATGAAAAGTATAAATCTGCAGGCGACCGTGCTTTTGAATCACTTGTGATTAAACGGGCGTGGATAGCGAAGTAAAAAAATATTCCCGAAATTTGAATCCGAGGATTATTTAACAGAAGCATATTTCTAATTACAACCCGCCACGCAGTCCACATGCAATTCGGATTGATAGTCTTTTCTATGGTACATCAACACGGTTTGTTTTCGTCCGTAGAAAGCAATCTCGAAAAATCCCGCTTCATTCCATTGTAAACACTCTCCTTCATTCAAACACGATTCTAAATCAACCTTGTCAATTTTGCTGCCTGAACCGCTTACGATGTAATGCAAGCTGTCGTTAAAAAAGTATTGCAACGAATGTTCATGCCCGCTCACATAATATATGTCGGGGCGGTTATGCTCTTTGAGCACACTGTCTAAGTGAGTTGCCATCCTGTTGTAAGGAGGATAATTTGAATTGGAATCGGCAACGCGCCTGCTTAGTCGTTCCCAAAATGCAAGAGGAAACGAATGTTTTCCTTTGGAACGAATGGGATGATGGGCGGCAACAATAATTTTCTGACGCTTGGCGGTTGCATCCATAAGCTGGGCTTTCAGCTCAGTGTAAAATAACTTAAAAACAAAGTATCCCTGTGCCTCCTGTTTCCTTCTTCAATAATCAATCTGTGGGTATCAATAAAAATAATTCTTGTTTTGCCGTCATTGAAATCTTTTGATAAGGGACCAGGGTCTCCGTTGGTCGGCAGAAATGTTCCCTCATCATGATTGCGTATGGATGTAAAACTCCTCAGCGTGTCTTCAATAAATAATTGCTCTTTCAGCAAACGCTTTTCTCCTCTGCGGAGAGAGGTTAAATTCCACCAGTCATGATTGCCGGGCACGAAATAAACATAGCCCTTGTATTCTCTTAATATATTCAGTTGCGACATCAGCCGTCTTTGCCCTGTTTTGTTTCCGTTATATCCACCTACATCAACCGGTAAAAGAAAAAATGAGTTTGTATAACAGTTATCGCCAAGGAAAATCACAGCGCTGTTCAGATTTTTCAGCAACTGAATTTTCAAATCGCGGAGCGTAGCTCCTATGGTGTCCCCCTGTCCTGCATCGCCAATCAGGAATAATTTAAAGGTGGCAGTATCCTGAGTTTGCGCAAAACTATTGCTGCTGATTAATAAACAGATAAGCGCAATTAACAGCAGGTAAATATTTTTCATTGACTAAAAGTAGTGTGAATAATCTGTCCTGCAAAATAATGTGTGAATGATGTAACTCTTATCTTTTGTTGTGTAACATATATCCGGGTATATGAGCTGACCTTTGTTTCCCGCAGTTGCGGAAGATAAAAATCAGCCAATGGAAAACAGAAATCCTCTCGCATCAACTTTTAAATGGTTTGCAGTATTCATCGGTGTGTGGATAATGCTATTAACCTCATGCGATAAATTTGAGTATAATCCATTTCAAATTGATAACAGCGTAAGACCATCAGACCTGAATGCAAAAAATATTTCTCAGCTTCTTTCCGGTGAATCAGCATCCGATGACACGGTGACTATTCTTTTCACAGGTGACTCGCAGCGTTTTTATGACCGGCTCGATGCTTTGGTTCAAGAAGTAAATCAACATTCAAGAATAGATTTTCTGCTTCTCGATGGCGACATTTCCAATTACGGTCTGCTTCAGGAATTTTTATGGATTCATGAGCGGCTCGAAGGATTGAACTTTCCTTACATCTGCGTTGTCGGAAATCATGACCTTACATCGCGCGGCTCCGAAATTTATGAGGAGATGTTCGGTCCCAAAAATTTTACGTTCACGTATAAGAATTATAAATTCCTCTGCCACGATGATAACAGCCGCGAATATGATTTCCCCGGCAACGTGCCTGATATAAGTTGGTTGTCGAACGAGCTGCATAATTCGTCAGCGAGTTGGTATGTCGCGGCATCGCACATCCCTCCCTGGAATGATGATTTTGACCAAACCATGGTGCAGGACTATGTAAATCTTTTCAGTTCAAAGCCGGGATTTATATTATCGCTTCACGGACATCTCGTTGCCCCGTTTGCCCCGGACATCAAGTATTATAACAGCGACTCTATACCTTATATAGTCAGCAGCGATGTGCAAAGGCAGGAATGTTATCTGCTGAAACTTATACATGGCACCATCATCAAACAACTCATTGAATATTGAAATCTCTCACTCTTCTCTTTTTATTTTTCAGTCAGTTTCTTTTCGCTCAAACCGAGAAGAAAAAAATATTCCCAACGGAGGCAGCGGGCATTCAATTTGCCGGAAGCATCGGCTGGCTGTCGGCAGGTTATTTCAGGCAAGCGGCAAATAAAAAAATTGAACTGGGCTTTTTGTATGGCTACACTCCTGAATTTGCCGGAGGAAGAATTCATACGATAGCACTGAAATTTATTTATGAACCATTCCGGCTCAATGTCAATCCGGATATTCAAATCGAGCCGCTTCAGGCAGGAGCATTTTTTACGCAAAACTTTGCAAGAAACCTTTATATATCCTGGCCCGAGAAATATAATACGAGTTATTATAAATGGATAAGCAGTTTGCGCATTCATGTTCTTCTCGGCTCTCAGGTATCATATATTTTAAATGACAAGGTTGTTCAAAAAATTTCTTTCTATTTTGAAGCAAACACCAACGACCTTTACTACCGCAGCCTTAGAGCAAATAGCAACAAGCATTCCCTCGCACTGTACGAAATAATTTTCTTCGGAATCGGTTCGAAAGTTTATTTCGAATGACGAACCATAAAGCGCTGCTTTCATTAGCAGCCGCATCGAAAATGTGTGAATGATGTAACATTTTTCTTTAATTGTGTAACCTTTTAGAGTTTAAAGGTGTGCATCTTTAACCGCTTCTATTAATAAAGAAACGTCATTTGAAATTACACATCAAATACATGGTGAGCGACCGCTGCAAAGTGGCGGTGAAGGCAGAGTTGAAAAAACTCGGACTTCACTTTATCATTGTTGATTTGGGGGAGGTGGATGTGATGGAAGAACTTTCTGCAGAGCTGCTGGGACAACTGAAAACTGATTTATTCAACTTGGGATTTGAATTAATGGATGACAAGAAAGCCATGCTCATCGAAAAAATTAAAAATGTAATAATTGAAATGGTTCATCACACTGAGGAATCCATCAAGGTAAACTTCTCAGATTTTTTAAGTGAAAAATTAAATCACGATTACACGTACCTCGCAAATTTATTTTCTGAAGTTCAGGGAAGTACCATCGAGCATTTCATCATCTCACATAAAGTTGAACGCATCAAAGAATTTATTATTTATGGAGAACTTAACATGACAGAAATTGCATATAAGATGAATTACAGCAGCGTTGCGCACTTGTCCAATCAGTTTAAAAAAGTTACCGGTCTCTCGCCATCTCATTTTAAACAACTGAAAGATAAAAGGCGAAGCCCTATAGAAGAAGTAGGAGAAAAAAGTATTAAGTACAATGTACAAAGTAATGGGATAGAAAAACCAAACGTCTCACATTTCACTGCTTAAGACATAATACTCAATACCTAATACTATAAAAAAATGGAAACAAAAAAAACAGAAGAACTTCTGAAAAAATCTGAAGCGGAACTCATTCAAGCCAACAAAGAACTTGTCTTTCAAGACGAAGAGAAAGAAAAACGGGCGGCAGAGTTAAGCATTGCCAACAAGGAACTTGTCTTTCAAAACGATGAGAAAGAAAAATGGGCTGTTGAGTTAGGCATTGCCAACAAAGAACTTGTCTTTCAAAACGAAGAAAAAGAAAAACGGGCTGCCGAGTTAATTATTGCTAACAAAGAACTTGTTTTTCAAAACGAAGAAAAAGAAAAGCGGGCAGCGGAGTTATTCATTGCTAACAAAGAACTTGTTTTTCAAAACAAAGAAAAAGAAAAACGCGCTGCGGAGTTATTCATTGCCAACAAAGAACTTGTCTTTCAAAATGGAGAGAAAGAAAAACGGGCAGCGGAGTTATTCATTGCTAACAAAGAACTTGTATTTCAAACCGGAGAAAAAGAAAAACGGGCAGCAGAGTTAGTCATTGCTGATTTAGAACTTGTCTTTCAAAACAAAGAGAAAGAGAAAAGGGAAATTGCAAATAAAGAATTGGAAGCATTAAGCTATTCTGCAAAATTAGCTTCTCAATATTCTCTGAGTTTAATTGAAGCGAGCCGCGACCCGTTATTTACAATCAGCCCTGAAGGAAAAATCACGGACATGAATCAGGCAACGGTAAAAGTAACAGACCTGTCGCGCGAGAAATTAATCGGCACAGATTTCTCTGATTATTTTACTGAACCCGATAAAGCACGCGAAGGTTATCAGCAGGTATTTGCAAAAGGTTTTGTGGCAGATTATCCGCTGACTATAATGGATGGTGTGCTGACTCCTGTGTTATTTAATGGTTCCGTTTATAAAGACGACAAAGGAAATGTGCTTGGCGCAGTAGTGGTGGCAAGAGATATTACCGAGCAAAAAAGAAATGAAAAAGAATTGACGGAGGCGAAAGTGTTTGCCGAGCTGGCAACAGGAATCGCAGAAGAAGCAAAAAGCAAAGCCGAAAGCGCCACTCGAATTGCGGAAGATGCCGTGAAAGCGAAGCAGCAGTTTTTGTCGAACATGAGTCATGAAATACGCACACCAATGAATGCGATTATCGGATTTACAAAAGTGGTGTTGAAGACGGACCTGTCGGCAAAGCAAAAAGAATATATAACCGCAATCAAAATGAGTGGCGATGCATTGATTGTGCTCATCAACGACATTCTTGATTTGGCAAAGGTGGATGCAGGAAAAATGACCTTTGAGCAAACACCTTTCAAAATGGCGCTGTCAATTTCTGCCATGCTTCATTTGTTTGAAACAAAAATTCAGGAAAAGAATTTAGAGTTGGTTAAAGAATATGACAGCAAAATTCCTGAGTTGTTGGTTGGCGACCCGGTCCGTTTACACCAGATTATTTTAAACCTGGTGAGCAATGCAGTGAAGTTTACAACCAAGGGAAAAATTACGGTAAGCGTTCGTTTGCTGAAAGAAGATGCAGAGAAAGCAACCATTGAATTTGCAGTAGCGGATACAGGAATCGGAATAGCGGAAAATAAAATGGCAACGATTTTTGAAAACTTTCAGCAGGCATCGAGCCGCACTTCAAGGTTGTTTGGCGGCACGGGATTAGGACTTGCCATTGTGAAACAATTAGTTGAACCGCAGGGTGGAACTATTCGCGTAGAAAGTAAAGTTGGTGAGGGCTCAACTTTTAGTTTCATTTTAAGTTTTCAAAAAACAAAATTTGAAGCTGAAGCTGAAACAGAAATATTGGAATTGGATACGCAGATTAAAAACATAAAAGTATTGGTGGTGGAAGACATTGCGCTCAATCAGTTGCTGATGAAAACTCTGCTGGATGATTTCGGATTTGAACGCGACATTGCAGCCAACGGAAAAATAGCCATCGAAAAATTAGAAGCAAAGTCGTACGATATTATTTTGATGGACCTGCAGATGCCTGAGATGAATGGGTTTGAATGTACAGAATACATCCGCAACACAATGAATTCTAAAATCCCCATCATTGCTTTGACTGCTGATGTAACCACAGTTGATTTAGCAAAATGCAAAGCAGTCGGCATGAATGATTACATCGCGAAACCCGTTGATGAAAAATTGTTGTACAGTAAAATAGTTGGCTTGGTAAAGAAACCTGTACCAGTAAAGACGAATGGAAATAAAACGAACGGCAACGGTGAAAATAAAAAATCAAGATGCATTGACCTTGATTATTTAGTTCACCGTACCAAATCGGACCCGAAGCTGATGATGGAAATGATTTCACTTTACTTAGAACAAACTCCTCCTTTAGTCAGCGCAATGAAAAAAAGTTTGCAGGACAAAGATTGGGATTTATTACAGTCAGCAGTTCATAAAATGATTCCCTCATTTTCAATCATGGGTATTAGTGCCGATTTTGAAAACATGGCAAAAAAAATAAGGGAATATGCAAGCACGCAGCTGCAGACCGATGCAATACTTGATTTGGTTTTACAGATTGAAATCGTTTGTGCCCAGGCATGCACAGAACTACAGGAAGAATTTAACAGGATTAAAAGCACCAATAAATGAATAACGAAAAACTTGCCGTGAGCCCTTCGGCTTCGCTCAAGGTAAACTCTGCCGAACGGATAAAACTCTTCCTCGTGGATGACGATGCGGTGTTTTTGAAATCACTGCAGATTGAATTCCTCCAGAGCGCAGATTTCACTGTTGAAACGTATGCAACAGGAGAACTTTGCATGCTGAATTTATCAAGCACACCGGATGTAATCTTTTTAGATTATCATCTTGACGGCATTGATAAAAATGCGATGAACGGAATAGATACATTGGATAAAATAAAAGCTTTCAATCCGGATATTCCGGTTGTGATGCTGTCTTCGCAGGATAAAATTGATGTGGCAATTAATTGCATGCACCACCGCGCTTTTGATTACGTGGTGAAAAGCGAAACCGCATTCGTGCGCCTGCAAAAAATCATCACTACCATTTTCCGTTATAAAAAAATGGAAAAGGAATTGAACTGGTACATGGAGAGAATGTAATTCCTTTTCATTTTTTACTTTTCTAAACTTCCTGCCATGCTAACGACTTCCACTTTAACCGGTAATTTTTAAACGGGCTGGGAGTTTTAAGTGGTTAAGGGGTAAAAATTATTTTGTTTTTAATCAAAAAATAAGGTTGAGCGCGTTTCGAAAAAGAGAAACTACCTGAACAGGTTTGTTGAGGATGTTCGGAAAAAGAGAAACGACCTGAACAGGTTCATTGAGGGCGTTTGGAAAAAGAAAGATGCGAGGACAAAAAGTACTTATTTACTTTCCTGCTGAATGGTCTCTCCTGTAAATGCGGATGAGAATTAAAAACCATGACATAAGCAGTGGACCAAAAATAACTCCGGGCACTCCGAAGACCTTCAGCCCGATGATGACACCGAATACGGTAATGAGCGGATGCACATCGGCAAACTTTTTCTGAAAGATAAACCGGAAAACATTATCAATGGTTCCGATGATTACAATGCCGTAAATAAAAATTGTAATTCCCTGCCAGTGCATTCCTGAACTATACATGTAAATGCTTGCAGGCAACCAGATGAGCGTGCTGCCGACAATTGGGATGAAGGAAAAAAATCCCGTCATCATGCCCCAGAAAAAAGCATCCTGCAAACCGAACATCAGATAACCGAGCCAGGCAACAATTCCCTGCACAAGCGCCATCACCGGTGAGCCGACAGCATTCGAATAGGTTTGCTTTTTTAATTCTTCCGCAAACATGTTGATGCTTTCCTTGCTTAAAGGAAGATGACCGTTTATTTCTTCTTCGAGCTTGCCGATGTTGGTGAGTATAAAATAAAGAAGAAGATACATGATGCCCACATCAGCCAGTACGGAAAGTGTTTCTCCGAGGAAACCGGAAACAAAATTGGTTGCCGTCTGCTGGAAGTCAGCGAGGTTTTCAGCAGATAGAATCCGGATGTTGACAAGAGTATAAATTTTTTCATCCAATGTTTTAATTGTCTGGATAAGAAACGATGAATCACCGGACAATAGAGAAAGTTTTGAAACGAGCAGGTAGCTGAAACCAAACACGGGAACCAAAATAGCAATGAAAGAACCGAGCATCAACGCAGTTGCAGCCCAACCTTTTTTCCATTTCTTTTTAACGATGAGCAGAGTCATGAGCGGGCGAAGCAGCACATACAAAATGATGGCACCAAGAAACGCGTCCACAAAAGAGGAGAGTTCAAAAAAAATAAATGCTCCGAAAATCAGAATCAAAATAAGCGGAGTGTAGTATATGAGTTGAGATTGTTTTTTGTCTTCTGACATTTTCTTAATAGTGTGTTTTAAATCTGTTCCAAAGCTAAGGGTAAATTCAGGATTAAGGCATTTCTGCACCTGCAGGTGTGAATGATGTAACTCATTTCAAGAGTTGTGTAACAGTTACCCGTGTCATCCGGCTCACCTTTGTATCATAATTATTCAGTCACAATTAACACATAATACAATGAAACACTATCTCCTCATCCTCGACCAAATCAAACATGAAATTTTTACACGCCTTTCTCCTTCCTATCTGAGAGAACGATTCAGACAAAGTGGAATTCTTGTACTGCCTGTTGACGATAATTTTTACTCACATAAATAATAAATACATTTTAAAATCAAACAAAATGAAAACAATAAAATTAATTGCTATCGGAACATTGCTTCTTCTTGCAGGAAGAACGCATGCGCAGGTTGATGTGAGTATAACCATTGGTTCTCCGCCTCTGTGGGGTCCGGTCGGATATACGGAAGTGCGCTATTACTATCTGCCCGATGTCTATGCATACTATGATATTCAAACCTCCATGTTTATTTACTATGGCGGAGGCGTGTGGCTTCACCGGGCTTATCTGCCATCTCGATACAGCAGCTATGATTTGTACAGCGGCTATAAAGTTGTTATGACTGACTATCGCGGTGATAAGCCATACACTACTTACACGGAGTATAAAACGAAATATGCCAAAGGATACAGTGGTGGGAAACAAAAAACAATTGGTGAAAGACCTGCGAAAGGAAACACGAAGGCAAAAGCTTCGTCCGGAGCTAAATCAGGCGGTAAGAGTGCAGGTCCTGCTAAAACTAAAAGTATTGCTCCTGCAAATAATAAGAGTGCCTCTCATGGCAGTAAAAGCCCGAAAGGTGATAACGGTCATAGCGGAGGAAACGGTAAGAAGAAATAAACAATAAACAATAAATAAAAAACAAAATCATGGAAACAAATATTATGTATGAAGTTATCCGCGCAAAGGATAACCTTCTCGCCCAGCAAACAAGACGGGTAGAATTACTGGAAGCGAAAATCGTTGAGATGAGAAAGAAATACTTTCAGCTCAAGTATTCCGATGTGCTGAGCGTGTTCAAAGAAAATTTACTCGCACGGGAAAATTACTAAGCATATAATATGAATATCAAAAGAATCTTCGGAGCATTGCTAACTATTCTTGGAATAGGCGGACTTATATATTCCGGGATGCT
>DATDOJ010000350.1:0-10925 GCA_035293345.1 Bacteroidia bacterium | reverse complement strand
AGAACGGAAGTCAATAATTGATATGTCCGGTCAACCGAAGGGAATTTATTTCATCCATATCAATACGGGAACCGAAACCGTTATCATGAAAATCAGCAGGATGTAATTCACTGCCGGGACAGCACAAAATATTTTTTAGCTTAACTTTGTCGGCACAAGCCAACTAAACTTCAACCTGACAGAACATGACCATTCAATATCTGACAAAGGGGAAAAAGAAAGGGGTGTTTCTTTCACTCCGCGACTGGAACTCCGTGAAGAAAGAGTTACAGGAACTGCAAGCGCAGTTAAGCAGCATCGAAACAAGAAGAAAAGAAATCCTGCTGCACTTTTCAATGTCGAAAAAAGAAGTTCACCGATTTTCTTCGCGCATCAGCGATTTAAAATCCATGCTTAAATAATGGAGATTGCTTTTAGCTCTTCGTTCAAAAGAGCTTTCAACCCGGTGAGAAAACTCCAAGGTTCAGGGTTAAAGAATTGTGTCTGAAAAAATCTTTATTCCTAACCCGTCATAAATGCTAACCCCGCTGCACTGGATTTGTAATCCTGTTGGAGATTAATTGAAGAATATTTTTACATTTGTTTTCTATTAAAGTTTAAAATGTTGCACTGATATTATATATGTAAATATTTTACTTAAAAATTCTAAAGTCATGAACTACATAAAAAGAAAAAGTTATTCTAAAGCCATTATCTTTCTTATATCAATGGTGCTTTATGCTGATTCCGTGCCGGCACAAAATTTAATTATCAATGGTGGTTTCGAAACAGCAACCGTTGGCATTCCCGGTGGCACTTCCCTTCCCGCCTATCCCACATGGCTCGACAATTGGTCGGCTGTGAATGTTGACGGAGAATTTATTTATGATTTATCGTATCCGCATTCCGGCACCGGGTTTCTCAGCGTACTTCAAAATGCGGGAGGAAATCCGGTTAGTACATGGCTCGGAGCACCATGGAGCAACGGATTCGGTTATGACCGGGCAGTTCAGATTGTGTCCGTCACGCCATCAACCGTGTATCAACTTCAATTTTGGGCGCGCTCAGGAGCCGGCATTCGCTATGGAGGATATGATGAGGGAACGGTTCTTCTGCAGGTAGAGCAATTCAGCCCGTCTCCGGATACCATCGGTTCATTCACAGTATATACACCTCTTGCATGGCAGCAGTCGGGCTATACGTTTACTACCGGAAGCACCTGCACCGCTGTTGCAATTTTATTTTCTATTTATGACACGGATGCCGCTGATGCCTGGATTGATGATGTGGATTTACACGTGGGAAAACCAACGTTAATCCATTCCGTATCCGGCTTCAATTTTCCTTCTGTTTTTCCGACTTTGTTTTCTGATGAGCTGAAAATAAATTCCGGAACTGAAGATGAAGTAACGATGGTTATCTATGATACCAACGCTCAAAAAATAATTCAGAAATCATTTACGGATTATACTTCTTTGAATACTGAAAACATTTCAAAAGGAATTTATTTTTATACGCTCAGAAGCAAAAACGGGCTGATAAAAAACGGAAAGATTGTTAAGCAGTAAAAATTATTCCCCGTTCTGTGCCTGCCGCTTTTCTTTTCCCTCACTCCAACCGTTTCACTCTCCACCCGTTTCCGTCAGCCAGAGTAACGGTTACGAATTTGCGCTTATACCGTTTGGCAATGTAGCTTGCCACGCTGCTCACTTTGCGCCTGCGCTTCCAGTCGGAGGCGGGAATGTTTATGATTTCACCCGGCTTCATGTTGAGGATGGCAGTGAAAACATTGGATGCGCGCCCGCGCCCTTTCACAATTGAGTTGAGGTATTCTTCCTCTGTAATTTTTGTTATCATCTGCTTATGTTTTTAGATTGAGGAGCTGAAAAAAGCGCTGTAAAAATGCAATTTTTTGCTGAGAAACTGACCGGAAATACCTAAAAAGTTCAGTATAATCATCAAACTTGTTATGATAATAATAAAATCTCTTAGTATAAAAGTAAAACTTGTCATGACAATCATCAAATCTCTTAGCATAATCATAAATCTTATCTGATAAAACATAAAATAGTTCAGTATATCAATCAAACTTGTTAGTATAATCATCAAACTTGTCATGATAAACATCAAAACTATCATGATAAACGTAACTTAATTATTAACTAAAACTTGAAAAAGTACGATAATTATCAGATTTAACAGTTTTTGTCTTTCAGCCGATATGGAATATGTTGGCGAAAAAAAAATGCCCCCTGCTTTGCAAGGGGCGTAACCGATTTTTAACCTCGGGATTAATTAAGGACCCGGAGGCGGACCGCCCTGGTCTTCATAGAGTGTTTTAAGCTCAGTGTAAATAGCATCGGCACCGGGAACATTGGCGGTTTTTGCAGCTTCCACAATGGCATATAACTTACGGAAATATAAATATGCCTCCACACCGGCAAGCCACTGGGTGTCCACATAGCTTTCGAGGATGGATTTCAGCCGGCTGATGCGCTGGGTGAACTGGTCACAGGGTTTGGTCGTTCACCGCATCAGGCAGCGCCATGAAAGGCGGCTGCATGTTGGCGTTAGCCGGTGCAATGTTTTCAATCACATTCTTCACGTAGGGATAGCGCCTCACGTTCATTGCCTGCTCTTCGTCTTTTTCGCCCGCAGGAACGTTGACGCGGAAGGGGCAATTGGTTTCGAGTGCATCGAGCGCTGCGTCAATGGCTGCAAGCTGCAGCGGAGTGAAGGTGATGTTGATTACAGGTAGTGCCATGGTAAATTAGTTTGAAGTTTGAAGTTTGAAGTTGATTTGAAATTTTAGTTTGTGGATTTAAAAAAATTTTGTTTGCGCCTGCGAATAAACATTGTTGGCAGCCCGTGTGCAAATTTTTCGGGGCATCTTTTTGAACAGGGTTTTGGTGGATAAAGTTTAAAACCTGTTAGCAGAGCTGTTAATATGCGGTTTTCTGAGCGGATTCTGTATTGTTAATAAGTTGAAAATATTTTTTTGAGGTGATTAAACAGAGGGTCAGAAAGGCAATTGCATTGGAGCGATGAAAGAAACATAGTCGATCGTGCGCAACTTTTTGATGCCGTATTTTTTTCTGCTGCACAAAATCTAATCGCCATCGCCCTTAGATAAACTTTTATGAAAAAGCGAAACTCCATAAAGTAAAAACCTTCGCTTTTCGATGTAGAGTATAAAGATTAGCGAAAGTTTTAGTATGTTTGTTTCGTATATTTAATGTTATGCGCAACCGCTAACCGCTCCGATTAAGCATTGTGCTAACTTGAAACTTCACCGCTCCGAACAAACAGTTTTCGGAAAAGACGGACAACAACCGATACAGCTTCTAATGCCAACGCTTCAAAAATAATTTTGTAAAAAAGCCCACCCACTCCACCCACAAAACACACTTTCATTTTTTGCAGACACATAAACCCACCCGAAAAAAAATGAAAGAGTGTTTTCTCCCCCCTTTAATAATGGTGATAAGTTTTTTTAGAATTTACTTGCAAAGTAATTTTTAATCATTACTTTTGTTGCTCATAGTCAACACGGACAAATGGTAAAGAAGGGAATTTTAAATCAGCTAATTCAAACTCAAGACTTGACAAGTCTTGAGCAGCATTTGATTTATTCCTACCTGACAAATAACAAAATCAATTTCTCTAAAAGTCAAATCCTGACAAGCTATTTCAAGGGCTTTGAACAAACGCCACAGCTTTACTTTGACACTTCTTCTCTCAACATTTCAAATATCAAAGAACTTGAAAACCATTTGGAGTTAATCATTCCAGTTGGTGACAGGAAATTTAATGGAGCATTTTTTACACCTGACTATATCATTGATTTCATCATCAACGAAATTCAACCGAAAGAAAACGAAACCAATCTTGACCCAAGTTGCGGTTGTGGTGCTTTTTTGGTTGGCTTGACAGACTATTACAAACGGACTTTCAACAAGCCGATTAAAAAAATCATCAAGGAAAATATTTTTGGCTCTGATATTCTTGAATACAACATACACAGGACAAAACTCATTCTGACAATTTATGCATTACAAAACGATGAACACTTAAAAGACAGCGATTTCAATTTGTTTCACCAAGATAGTTTGCGGGTAAACTGGAAAACAACTTTTGACAACATCGTGGGCAATCCACCTTATGTAAAGTTTCAAGACCTCACAGACGACAACAGAAATTATTTAGCGAAACATTGGACAACTGTTGAAGGCGGAACATTCAATCTTTACTTTGCTTTTTTTGAGTTGGGTTATAAGCTAATGAAACCGACAGGGAAACTTGGCTACATCACACCAAACAATTATTTCACTTCACTTGCAGGTGAAGCATTGAGAAAATATTTTCAGCAGCAGAAATGTGTAACACGAATTATTGATTTCAGTCACAAAAAAGTTTTTGATGCACAGACATACACTGCAATTACTTTTTTGAGCAAGCAAAAAAACGAGGCAATCACATACGACAGAATTAATGAACAACAAACGCCAGAGGCGTTTGTTGCTAATGCGAATGGTTCACCAAACTACCTTGAAAATTTGAATGTAAAGAAGTGGCGACTGCTAAAAACAGACGAACAACAAAATATCAAAACAATAGAAACGATTGGCAAGCCAATTGGTAAACTGTTTGACATATGTGTTGGTATCGCCACTCTCAAAGACGAAATATTTTTCATTGACGGCAACAACAAGAAAAATGGTTGCTACATCAAGACAACCGATAACGGAACATTTGAGATTGAAAAGGAAATTGTAAAACCAGTTTACAAGATTTCAGATTTCAGAACGCAAGAAGAAGTTGAGCACAACACAAGGAAAATTATTTGTCCTTACAATATCAAAAAAGGAATTGCTACCGCAATTCCTGAAAGCGATTTCAAGAAAAAATTTCCAAAGTGTTACGCGTATTTTCTTTCGGAAAAAGAAAACCTTTTGGCAAGAGATAAAGGCAAAGTAACTTTTGAACCATTCTTTGTTTGGGGCAGAACCCAAGGTTTGACAAGAGCAGGAAAGAAAATTTTGAACCCAACTTTCAGTCAGCATCCAAGGTTTTTACTGGTTGAGGAAGAAGAAGGATTTTTTACAAATGGTTACGGTCTTTATTTCCGTGAGCAAGAAAGCAATGGGATGTTTAACGATTTAATAAATCCAATTACGAAACTTGAAAACATTGATGTGGTTCAGAAAATCTTGAACTCTTGCATCATGGATTATTATGTGAGCAAAACGAGTGTTGCGATTGAAGGAGGTTATCCGTGCTATCAAAAAAATTTCATTGAAAAATTTACTATTCCCGAACTGACAGAAAATGAAATTGAAACTATTCGGAGTTTAAGCGACTTACAAGAGATTGATGATTTTTTAATTGAGAAATACCAGTTGAGTATTTACTTACCAAATCTTTCAGTGTAAGTCTGTAACAGTTCAGGAACAAATTTGCTCCAAGACAATTCGCTAATATCAACCGTGCTATCTTCGGGTATCAAGCCATCATTTATCAACTCTGCATTTGTATTGTAAATCTTTGCAGGGCTTTTACTGAAATCAACAATCAGCAAACAGACTTTTTCATACTTATAAAAATTCTTCTCAACCCCTTTTCTGTTATTGATTGCCTGAAACGATTTGATGTATTTCAGGACTAATGCCTGGCTTGTTTTTTTGAAAACAATTTTACTTTGTCTTATTGCTTTATCATCGTATTCAGGAACTGCAATCATGTAAACTTCTCCCATGCACATTTTGGGGCAACGGTCATGTAGATTTATTGCTTCTGATGTAGTTCTTTCGTAGAGTGTATCAAAGTTTTTTTGAATGCTGCTTATTTGACTTCTGATATTTATAGCAATCGTTCTTTCAGTAAACTTTTCGCCAAATTCATCTACAACATCTTGCAGTAATCCTTCTTCCAAAATTTCTTCCGCTTTCTTATGGTCGGGAACAACACATACATCTTGATTTTTTTGCTTCCGAGAACCTGCTAATTTTAATTCGGGAGTTCTTGAATTAAGAGGAGGAAAAATAAAGTCTTTCGCTACACCAGCTTTTATCAATTCAGATTTGACAGCTTCATGTAAATTCAAAATAGGTCTTGACGACCTAATCATTGCTTGCTTGGCTTCTTCGCCACCCTCTTTAATTGAACCATCAATTAGGGCTTTGAAATTATTTACCGCCTTTTGTAAGCTTATTGAATTCGGCATCGTTAAAAAATTCCTTTATGGTTACTTTTAAGGCAGTGGCAATCTTTTCAATATTGACGATTGAAACATTTCGTTGTCCATTTTCAATACTTGCAATGTAACTTCTATCCAAGTCAGCTTCATAAGCTAAATCCTTCTGAGACATCTCTGCTTTCTCACGAAGTTCCTTTATTCTTAATCCGACTTTTAGTTTTACATCCACGATGCAAATGTGATAACTTGTTGACTATAATTCAAAGACTATAAGTAACATTGAAAAATAAAATCCAACCCTCAAAAAAAATACACTCTTAAAAACCGCTGCAGGTCAGCCCACAAACCAAAGTTTTTAAGAGAGTATTTTTTTCGCCACCAAAAAATTCCATCCTTCCTTTTTTACAAATTTATTTTTCCCTCCGCACGGGTTGATTGCAAACTTGAACCGACATCGCTTTGAATGTAAATCGCCTTGAATAAAGTGTGTGCGAACTTCAAACAGTGGTGCTTCGGACGAACAGCAGCGGTATGCGTATAACATAAAGATTAAAAGAAATTTTTTTTAAAAGGGCTTTGTTCGGTAATCAAACATTTCTGCTTTCTACTTACATTTGTGCGTATATGAAAGTGTGTGCAAGTAAACCCTTTTCAAAAAAACTTCTTTAATCCCTTCTTCGTTATCAAATAATTTTGCCCGCGCATTTTTTGTGGCTTGCGTTCCCGATGAAAAATCGGGACACACGGGTGTTGAAACAGAAAAAAAAAATTCTGTGCCGACAGGTGTTCTTTTCACCTGCCAATTCAAAGCCATGCATTTTCAATAAATAACTGATGTTATCTACTGGAATGTTTCAGCAATTTTATGCCTGATTTCTGCTTTTTAGTGAGATGACTCTGTTATTGTCCTGAAGCAGGCGTTTCAGGGGACTGCAAAGGCGGAAAACAAAAAAACGGTCAGCGAATGAACACCGACCGTTTTTAATTTCCGCAGAAAATATTTTACGGACGAATAACTATGGCAGAATAAGTATAGGAAGAGTTCGCAGCGCCCGTGATGCCGCTGACGGTGACAGTGTAGGTAAGGTCGCTGGTGCTGCGAATCAGGGCGCTCCTTTTTTCACCCACTCTTCAGCATCTTCGGGGACAATGAAGTAATGTGTCTTAACGAGTTCATCGTTATACTTCATCACAATTAATTTTATTGCCTGCTCGTTGAATGAATCCTTCGTTACAATAAGCGCCTGGCAGCGGAAGCCGGCTTTGAGCGCGCGGGGATACCAGTCGTCAATAATCCACTGGCGGTCGGCTTCGGCAATGAGTTTCATTTCGCGGGCATCGGCAATCACTGTCGGGGATTTGGTCTGCTCGATTGCTTTGATGATTTCATTCAGGATTTTTCTGAAGCCCTCACCCTTCACATAAAATCCCTTCCACTTTGTGCGGACGGCTTTCAGCACTTCATCATAAAAGACATCACATTCCGCGGAGGTGAAATATGATGTGAGAGCAGTTATAAACTATTTTAAGCGGCAGCGGGGATTCTTCTCTTTGCAAATTCAAATCCTCCGAACAACACAGCGTTAAAAACCAAATCGCCAATAATGGAGTTGCGGAAGAAAGGCAAGGCAAGTGTGTAGCTTTCCATTGCTCCTGCAAAATTCCAGGGATAAGAATTCCCGAACCAAAACGGAAGGTTGGTCACGAGGAAAAAAACAGCGGAAGATGTTATGGATGTAAGTGCGACACTCAAAACATTTTTCTTTTCGCTTATGATTGTTCCGAGAAAAACTGTGAATACAAAGCAGGCATAAACAGGAATCATCACCTTATGAAATCCGAGAATGAGGTCTGTGAGCAGGAGCGTGATTAGCGGAACGGCATAAGCCAGTTTTCTGTTCTTAAAATAAGAGCCGGCAAAGAGCGCCATCGCCCCGACAGCCGTAATGTTAGGAGCGATTTTCAGCAGCCGCGAAAGTCCGGCAGCAAGAATGAGAATGATGGCGAGTGTGACCTGCGGAGTGAATATTTTTTTCATGGTGGTTATTGCTTAATAAATTTTCTATTGAGAGTTACTTCATCAGTTTTAATTGACAACATATACACTCCGGGGCTTAAAGAAGAAACATTCACAGTTTGTATTTTGTCGTTTGTTGTTTGTTGTTTACTGAAAACTCTCTGTCCAAGTGCATTAAAAATTTCAAAGCTGAGAATCGGGAGTTGAAAATTGAAAATTGAAAATTCACTTCCGGCAGGATTAGGATAGATAAAAAAAATACTTTCTAAATCTCTCTCTCCGACACCTGCAACACTGCGTATGTCAAATGCAATATTTCCCGGAGCTACACTCACATCGAAAGAATCAATCACCGTTCCGTTGGGCTGGTAAATAAATATTTTTCCCCAAGTCAGATAATCGGTTTCTCCCATGTAAACTAAATTGTTGATGTCATCATGCGCCATGCCGTAAATATTTTTATTGATGGAAAGCGTTCCGGTGTTGCTCATGGTTTGCGTGCTGAACTTTCCAAGGTGAGTTGCGGATGACGGTTGGTAATAAATTTCATTGGCAACAAGCACCGAGCCGCCACATCCGCTGGCTATGCCGAGGTCAACCGTGTTGACTGCGGTGGAAGAAATATCCACCGAACTGATGCTCGCTGCTGTGAAGTCGCGGTTGTTGACGGTGATGATTTGATTGTTAAGCAGCGCCATGTATTCAGGATTTTTTCCTGTGGGACCTAAATCAATTTCGCTCAGGTAAGTTTGGGTGTTCAGGTCAACAATGCCGATTAATCCTTTTTCATTTCCCCACTCGAAGCCGTTATTGATGGCTACGTATGCTTTGTTATTGTTCACCACGATTCCTTCCGTGGAATATTGCGGACCGTTTGCCACAGGCAAATCATAAAGCGGAAGCAACGTGTTCTTGTCGAATACAGAAAAATAAGAATTGAAAGTCATCAGGTATTCACCACGCGAGGCAAGCAGTTGATTGTTCCACACGGCAAGTTTTCTCACTCCGTGCATGGTGGTGACGGAAAGAAGCTGATAGGTATTGATGTCATAGCGAATAATGAAACTGTCGGCAGCGGCATAAATTGAATTGCCGTCTGTGACAACACACGTTGCGAAGCGCGCATCCTGGATAACATCAAACTGCTGGTAAAGATGTGAGACAGTATCGTAGGCACCGATAGTTACAGGAACGGTCTGCACCTGGTTGATGTAATCATAATGTCCTTCGTTGAGGACGATTACTTTGTGAATGTAATTCTGTGCGCTTGCTGCGGCAACAGAAAAGAGAAGGATGAGAAAAGTTATTTTTGATTTCATATCAGATATTGTTGGTAAGTAAAATAATTCGAACAAAAATATAATTTTTCAATCAACTTACGTTGTCTCAAGCGAAGCAAACTGAATTTCATAAAGCTGATTGTACAATCCCTCCCTGCGAAGCAATTCGAAATGCGTTCCTTCCTCGATGACTTTTCCATGGTCGAGCACAATTATTTTGTCTGCGCGCTGAATGGTGGCGAGGCGGTGGGCAATGACAATTGAAGTTCTGTTCTCTGTGAGTCGTGCCGTTGCTTCGCGGATGAGAATTTCAGTTTCGGTGTCAATGCTTGAAGTGGCTTCATCAAGAATAAGAATGGCGGGATTAAAAACATAAGCACGCACAAAAGAAATCAATTGCCGCTGTCCTGTGGATAATGTCGCGCCCCGCTCCCCAACTCTGTAATTATATTTTCCCGGAAGCGTTTTAATGAAGCGGTCAACACCGACAGCGCGAGCCGCTTCAATAACTTTCTCCATTGATATGGAAGAATCATTAAGCGTGATGTTGTTGAATACCGTATCCGAAAAAAGAAAAACATCCTGGAGTACAACAGCAATATTTTTTCTCAGGAATGAAAGCTCATACTCCCGGATGGATGTTCCGTCAAGAACAATATTTCCTTTTTGAAATTCGTAGAATCTTCCTATCAAATTAATGACGGAAGATTTTCCAGAACCGGTGGCTCCGACAAACGCTGTCATTTTCCCTACGGGAATGTGCAGCGATAAATCATTCAGCACCCAATCCTCATTCACATAAGCGAACGAAACATTTTCGAAACGGATATCTCCGTTTATTTTTTTGTCTTTTACTGTTCCGCTGTCGGCAATAAATTCCTGTGTGTCGAACACTTTGAAAATCCGTTCTGACGAAACCATACCGAGCTGCAGTGTATTGAATTTATCTGCCAGTTCCCGTATCGGGCGAAACAGCAGGTTGATGTACATGATAAAAGCCACAAGATTACCGAGTGTAACGTAATTCTGAATCACTCCTTGCGCTCCCCACCAGATGAGCAGTCCGATGGAAGCCGCGGAAAGTAATTCCACCACAGGAAAAAATATGGAGTAATACCAATTTGATTTTATGTGTGCCCTGCGGTGCAGCACGTTTATCTCACTGAACTTTTTGAACTCTGTTTCCTCGCGGTTAAAAATCTGCACTATATTCATTCCAGTGATGTGCTCCTGCACAAACGTATTGAGGTGAGCAACCTGAGTGCGCACTTCGCGAAACGCTTCCTTGATTCCGTTCTTGAAAACATTGGCTGCAAGAATAAGCAGCGGAAGCGTGCTCAAACTTATCAGAGTCAGTCGCCAGTCAACATAAAACATAAAGCCGATGATGAAAACGAGCGTGAGCAAATCACCGATAATAACAATGAGTCCTTCAGAGAAAATATCGGCAACG
>DATDOJ010000349.1:0-8955 GCA_035293345.1 Bacteroidia bacterium | reverse complement strand
CATCAATTGAGGACTGTACCAATAATACGTTGAGTTTGGATTAGGCGGAGGTGTAAGATAGAAATAAACTATATCACCGGAACATATAGTGTCAACCGGTTGGAACGTGACCCAGTCAACCGCTTGTATGGCGAGAGGAGTTGATGATGGAGCACCGATGGTTACTCTTATCATGGTACTAAAGGCACTGTCTGCGCCAAGTGATGAATTGGTTGCAACAATTCTCATATAGTATTTGCCTGGAGAAATTCCATTCGCAGTTAATATGCTTGCGGAAATACAAAACTGTACAGTAGTATCATTGGTTCCTGAAAAAGTTCCCAATGCTCCAAGTGTTCCAACCTGTGTGAAAGGCGGAGGTATTGGCCCCCTGCTTATGAGCTGTACCATGAACTGATTTCCGGGAAGGTAAGATGCATTGTTATTATAGAAGTGAGTATTGATATTCAGCGGCACGCAAGCGCTCGAATTTGGCCAAAGACAAAAACTTATATCCTGTTCGTTGTTGGTAATAATGTCGCAATGCTGAATGCAGAATGGTCCCCATGTTGTACCGATTAATGGAGCCGGACCAATTGCCGGACCGGTTGCAATCACACGCAAACGATAATTACATCCTGAAGAAACAGTATCAGGGATTCTTCCTTCAATCATTCCGGGCGGAGGATAACCGGGTGTGGGATTCATCGGGTCGAATGTGATATTGCCATCGGGGGGATACAATGAACCGATAATAATTGCATTGGCAGCAGAAGGCGCAACAAAATTTCCATTCACATCGGACAATTGCAGTTGGTACGTATTGAGAACATATGTCCCTGTAGAATAAAAATTAACATCAATCACACTGCCTGCGCAAACTGCATTTGAATCCATGGCAACAACAGGCGGTCCTAAGGTTGTTACAGTGTTTTGAGCAACTGCATTTGAAATAATGACAAGGAAAAGAGTTGTGAAGAGTATTTTAGTGAAGTAATTTTTTTTCATGCTGCCGGGTTTTAAATTTAGAGAGGTAAAGTTATAGGAATATTTTTCAACAAATCTTTTTTACTCCTTCACAAACTTTCCCGCCCAATGTAATTTCCCACCATTAACTTTCACCACATAAATCCCCGCAGCAAGATTTTTTACATTGAGATTGATTTCTTTTTCTCCCGCAGCAATTTCTTTGGAGAGAATTTTTTCTCCGAGCGTGTTGTAAATAGTTAGTTCTCCGTTTCCTGAAAATGAAAATCCATTAACGGTTAACTCATTTATGGCGGGGTTGGGAAAAGAATGTAGTGCCCCGGATATAATCTCGACCGCTCCGGTAGTAATGCTTAATGTAAGACGCACGTTGCTTGTATATTGAGTGGTTGCCAAATTGGTTGTTGAACTGATGGCCGTGTCTCCAAAATACCTGCGGGCGCGGGCAGGAGCGGGGGAAATATTAGTGTAATACCAGCGGGGCGTTACAGGAGTATTTGCAACGGCTGGCTGATATCCTTTCACAGCAAGTACCTGGAGATTGTCAGTCCCGTTGTATAAGAAAGGAGTAGTGAGTGTTACTTCGCGCCATCCGGAGCCTGCGTCATTTGGAAACGTTCCGGAGTAAAGATGCGTATAGCCTGCCGTATCAAACGTTCCTGCAAAAAGCTGTGATTGCGGTGTGTGCAGCATGTAGAGGTCAACGTTTTCTATCAATGCAGTATCGGTTCCGTCAACACGCTGAAAAGCCAGATGGGTAATGTCTCCTGCCATATTAATGTCAGATGCAAGATAGATTACTTCATATACGCAGTAATCATTGGTGCGGTTGAGCGGGCTGAAAACAGAAATGGCTGTGCCTGTTCCAACAATCACCTGCTGGCTTTTTGAAGCAGCAGGAAATAAAACAGTTGCGGCAAGCAGAACCCGGAATAAAACAGGGGAAGTAAAAAGTATTTTCATGATGTAAAATTTTAAAATCAATTATGTCAAATTACAGGAATATAATTCAAATAAAAAAGTCCCGCTGTATGCAGGACTTTTATTCATGGATTAGTATTCTTTTGTTTACTCCTTCACAAACTTCCCCGCCCAATGTAATTTCTCATCACTAATTCTAACAACATAAATCCCCGCAGTAAAATTTTTCACATTGAGCTTAACTTCTTTTTCTCCTACAGCAATTTCTCTGGAAAGAATTTTTTCTCCGAGGGCGTTGTAAATATTTATTTCTCCTTTGCTGAAAGCGCCTGAAATTATCAGCTCATCTGCTGAAGGGTTAGGATAAATGGCAACATCGGAAGAATTTGTTTGATTATCAATCCCGGTAGGTAAGCACAAATTGGAAACTACTATATTTAAAGGAGACGGAAACAACACAGAATCAATGTGAGTGATATTGAATGGGGTTGTTGCTATTGCAAGAACACCATCCGTTACAGATAATGAACTATCCGAAATGGTAAAAGGCAAAACATTGCACGCAGCATTATAAGCAGAGTCCATTCGCAGAAAATATAACCGATGGTCACTCATTCCGGCCATGGTTGGCCCAACCATAAGCAAATCGTCATTTGCGTTTTCTCTTTCCATTAAATTGTATCCTCCGGGAAAACCTGTAAGCTGAGCTGCCGAAAGAAAATTTCCTGAAGAGTTGTAACGCGAAACTATTGTTCCGTTGTTGATGCCATGTAAAATAAAGGAATGGTCCGGCAGTTCAATGGCTCTCAGGAATGAGGCCTGACCGGGTAAAATGCATTTACCCCAGAGAACGTTTCCATCAGGGTCGAGCTTAAAGATAAACTGCTGCACAGGTCCCTGGTAAACATTATGATAACCTATTACCAGTAAGCAGGAATCTGAAAGGGGAATGATTGAATTTACAACCTGGATGTAATTGAATGAGTAGCGTTTGCTCCATAAAAGATTAAGCTCAGTGTCCCATTTCTGAACGCCTATGGCGTAATAGTATCCGTTTGAAAAATACGGATAGATGCTTGAGGTAGTCACAATAGCTCCATCCTGAGTTTTCATAATGGCTCTCGGAACTTCCGAAGCAGCGTCCTGTCCCCCAAAGCCGACTTCTTCAATTACATATCCCGAATAATCAACACGCAATATCACACCCTCGCTACCCATTCCCGATGGAACATTATGATAGCTTCCATAAATATAGTACGATGAATCTGCCTCTACAAGATTATTGTTAACGAATCCATAGTTAAAGTTAACCGAGTCCGAATAAAGACGAAACCATGAGGGAGTCCCGGCAGAATCGGTCTTCAAGAGTCCGACTTTGTGGGCAACACTTGAGGCGAGGAACAAATAGCCGCTGTCGCTTGTGCGCATAGACGCACCAAAATAAAAACCCTGCGCGCTGTCGCCCCGAAGAATATTCTGGCTGACAATATTTCCCGCTGCACTCACTTTTATATTAAATGCATGTGCAACAGAACTTTTACTAATCATGCCGGTCATCCGGAAGTTTCCATCCTGTTCACGGTGAACACTGTGAACATAAGCGTATGTGTTAGTATCAACTTCATGAAACAAATAAGTGAATGCTGTCTGTGCAGACAGGAATTTTGCAGTACAGCAAAGGATAAAAGCAAAGAATATTTTCATATCAGGATTCGGAAATTATTCCATGCATAATTAGTCAAACAATTCATCGGTGAACTATTATTTCCGTGAACAGCATATTTGCATTGGCGAATCAATAAAAAAAGTCCCCCGGTTTCCCGGAGGACTCAATCAACAATTCAACAATTCAACGAATCAACTTTTCTTCCTCACACCATCCTGCTCACCGTAACACTCATAGCCGCGCTGGGAATTCCCACTTCGGTATCATTCACCACGTATATGCCGATGTAAGCCCACACTGCACTGTTCACGCCTGCGGGAAGCTCCTCGGTGTCGATGTAAGTTGTTTTGGTTACATACTTAAGGAACCGAATTCCCTGCCCGTCATTGCGGTCAACATAGATGTTGAGCCCGTCTGTTCCGCCTTTTTTGTATTTGATTTTCGGGCGCAGCACATCGAACGTAATCTTCAGGTCGGGCTGCATGGAACCGAAATCGAGAATAATGTCGGCACCGATGATGCCGAGGTCTTCACCGATTCCTACGTTGTAGTTGACGCTGCCCTTGATGCGCTTCACGAAGCCGGCAATGATGGTGAAGATGCCCGCGTCCACGGCAGCCGGAGGAGCGGCAAGTGTAATGGAGGGCACAGCGCCCGGAGGCGTGCCCAGCGGTGCAACCATGAGCGTCTCCTTGAACTTGGTTAAATCCTGGCTGAAGGTTCGCACCTGCTCAATGATGCCGAGGATGTAAACAAGCATTAAATAAAATGCCGCAATGGCGCTCACCTCAAGTGGCGTTATGCCAAGCGCTGCGGCATAGGTTCCGATTTTGCTGCTGAAATTCTGCAGCCACGCCAGGCGACCGTTGTCGGTTGGCGGTAAATAAAATTTTCTTTTCATTGTGTTTTGTTTTTAATGATTAGAAACTGATTATGTAGAAGGGGGCGTCCCCTGCTTTTCGACTGAAGTTTGTTTTTGAATAAAAAACCGTTGTTTCTGCCGCAGAAAGAATTGTTTCTGCCGCGGAGTGAAGTGTTTTTGTCGCAGAAAGAATTCTTTTTGCCGTGGAGTGAATTGTTTTTGTCAGAGAAACAATTGTTTTTGCCGCGGAGTGAATTGTTTCTATGATGGAATAACTTCTTTCTGCCGCAGAAAGAATTGTTTTTATCGCGGAAAGAATTCTTTCCGTCATTCCGTGAATTGTTTTTGTGACGGAGAGAATTGTTTCCGGCACAGAATAATTTCTTTCTGTGACAGAATCATTTTCTGCTGCTCCGGAAGATTTTGTTTTTGGCATTATGACAATTGAAAAATTCATACACCAAAAGTACGTCCGCGCCACAGGGGGGCGCAATCATATGTTTATATGATATTGAGGGGAGGGAGAAAGATTGAATTTTTTGCAAACAATGTCTGTTGATAAAAAACGATATTAAATAACGCTGGAAGCAATATCGTAACTATTTTTGCCCTCAAGTTCTTTGAAAAAATGTTTTGGTGCAGGTAGCTGTAAGGAGTTACTCTAACAGTCCGCAAGGACAACCCGTAAGGGATTATCTCCGGCTCAGGTAACATAAAATCTTCCTGTTGTCATAGATAAAGCTTTATATTATTTTATAAGGCAAGATGGATTAGAGAGTGTCACGAGAACATCGTTTACGCTTGGAGCTATTTGCTTTTTAATAGAATGAGAATTTCCCTAACAGGCAAGAGGGTAATTCTGCCCTCTATTAAAAACAAATTACAATGGTAAAAAAACCAACCAATTACCAAAACATTGATAGATTGATACATGGTATCAAATCTATCATCGAGGACCGGTGTTCTCTATTAGATGAAGATGTCAATCTTCTGAATGAAGTAATCGCTCTGCTTGAAAAGCTAAAGCGAAAACGAAAAAAAGGTAGAACCGATAACATTGATTTAATGGTCAAAGTTGTAGAGCTACTGACAAAGTTTTTGCTGATGAGTAATGAAATCAATCATGTTGTTGACCTCTTGAAGTAATCTAACACTCTCTAATTTTCTTCTTTATGGATTTAGGAACCACAATTAAAAATATAAGAAAGCAAAAAGCTTTAAGTCAAAAGGAGCTTGCCGATAGATGCGGCATTTCTCAAACGTATTTATCTCAGATTGAAAAGAATCAAAAACAACCTAATTATTCCAGGTTAGTATTAATAAGTAATGGCTTAAAAATTCCGTTACCGATTTTATTTTTTTTGTCAATGACCGAAGAGGACGTGCAACCACAAAAGCGTAAAGCATTTCATATCATTAGTCCGTCCGTTAAATCTATACTTAATGAATTCCTTGCTGTATAAAAAGAAGCAGCTGAAATATTTGGCGTCTCTATTATGCTGTAAACCTACGCATATAGAGTACCTATGTAATAACCTGAAAAGTTACTACGGAAAATGGGTTGAAGAAAAAACAGACAAAGAATCTGGTAAGATAAAAGTTTATTCTGACGGAACTCCCAAAACGAGAACTATTCGACCAAGCAAAAAAATATTAAAGCAAATACAGAAATCACTTAAAATAAATATTCTATCGAAAGTTGAATTGCCGAAGAATATACAAGGGGGAGTCAAGAAAAAAAGTAACAAGACAAATGCAAAGCAACATCAAGGAAACAAATATCAGTTCACTACAGACTTACTGGATTTTTTTCCAAACATAACTCATCATCAGATTTATTCTATGTATTTGCGGCTGGGTTATTCAAAATATGTTGCCCATTGGTTGACAAAACTTACATCATATGAATTTGAGCTCCCGCAAGGAACACCTACGAGCACCCATATTGCTAACTTAGTTTTCCTACCAACCGATTTAAAATTAATTGAACTGTGTAAAGCCAATAATATTACTTACACAAGATATGTAGACGATTTAACCTTTTCCTCGCAAAAAGATTTCAGACATTTAACAAAGCATTTTGTTGATGTAATTCAAAAGGGAGTGTTTAAAATTGGTTACCGGAAAACAAAATACGAGGGTAACCAAACTATCACAGGTATAAAAGTTTTTAATAATTATATTGATGCTCCGGATAAAATAAAAACTAGAGCAAAAGAAGAAGTTGAAAAAAATCTTGAAAAGAAACCGTACAAAATATATTTAGACAGCATAAGAAAGACAAACAAAAACATGCAAACGCATTAGTCCTTCCAACATCCTTCCCCAAACATCCTCCCCCTTTCCTTATCTTTGCGTAAGAAATTATTTTTTCAGGATTGCCGCAGGCAGTTTCGGCTAAAGCCCATGCTCCGAAAGTTTTTTCATCCACGCGCTGAAGCGCGTGGCGAATAGAAAAATAATATTATGCGAAAATATTCCCCCGTCTTCCGGATAGTAAAGAAGCTGCGCACACCAAGCGGTAGCTATACGCACTATGTTTATTTCAAAGATAAGCTGCTGAGCAATACGGGGCATTACTATCGGGGAATCTTTTATGTGGACAAGCATGTGGATATTGGTATAGGAGAGTTTTTTCATCTCATGATTGATGAGATGCCGGAATGGTTTACGTTTTATCCAAAGGAAGATTCCTTCTATAAAGTATTTAAACTGGGACGTATTATTTTTTCAGAAAATGAAACAAAGTTTGAGCTGTTTTTTTTTGAGGAAAGCTTTACTTCATCACGGGCTGATTATTTAGCATTTAAACATGCAGCCATTGCCTCGGCACAGGAGTTGTTCGGAAAAAAAACAGAGATTTATGACTTGGCAGATATGGTATTTATTGTTGTCCCTTTAGAATGGCAGGGCGAAGAAACTGTCGGAGACATGTACAGGCGCGCAAAACAAGCGGCAATGCTGCTCTATTTTGAAACAAGAGGAGCTTTAGACAGCCGGAAGAATTAATTATTCTTAATAAAAAAATATTTTTTTATTCCTCATTATTTTTTCTCCATTTCCTCACCGCTTCCGTCCTGTTGTGCACATGCAGCTTGCCATAAATATTTTTTATGTGTGTGTTCATCGTGCCTTCGGAAATGCATAGTGCATCTGCAATGAGCTTGTAAGCAAGCCCGCGCTCTAAAAGCTCAAGCACTTCCTGTTCTCTTGCAGTGAGCGGTTCATCGGGCTCAGGTTTTTTGTCAATGCGCACAATGTGCAGCCCGGTTTCTTTTTCAAATTCACGGAGCAAACGGTTTTTATCCTGCTCCGATTTAAATAGTATGGTATAGACAATTTCTTCCTGCGCCAGTCCGGGATTGTGTTCAGCAAAAGCGGAAAGGCGCTGCTCCAGTTCAGGAAGCTTTTCGGCATCAACAGCAATAGCTGCGATGTGTGTTCCTCCTGCACCGAGTATTCTGAGATTTACCGGGCGGTGCATTTGTAAGTTGTTTGATGTAGATGGTTTTCATGCCAAAGAGATTTTAGTATTTACAGTGAAACGAAAAATTTTAAATTTTATTTTAAGGCAATTGAAAAACAAAAGCCGTGAACAACCCAAAGCGCATGCATGAGCGGTCGGAAGCAGAGGAAAGGGTCTTAATAAGAATCAGGGAAAAAGAACCCCGTCACACTCGCTGCAATTCACAGGCGGAAGCGTGGAACCGTACTTTGCATTAATGGCGCGGATGAATTCATTTGTCACTAATGAATATCCTTTCTGGTTAGGGTGCTGCCCATCCAAACTATAAAAGCCGCCACTGATAAACTCAGCGTTGAAATCAACACCGTCCCATTTTATTCCTGCATTCACGGAAGAGAAAAAAGAATTCATATCGGCAAAAGCCAGATCATACTGTGCTGCTTTTTGCGCAATGATGGTGTTGTATTGCCGGATGGATTGTTCAATCAGCGCAAGCTCTGAAGTATCGAGCACGCAGCGGTCAGGAATAAACTGGAAAAGAATTCCGAGGAAATAACATTTCATTGAATCAAGCGGAACACTCAGCAAAATAAGTTCATCGCCCGACAGGTGTCTCACTCCGTAGGGAGCAGCAGTGTCATAAGTTATGAAAGCATTTTTTCCTTCTGCAAAATGTATATGTGTAATCAATGCAAGGTTGTAAATGTCGTTGAGCGAATCCGCCTTTGCCTGTGTGAGTTCCACTCCGTTGTAAGGAATCAGCGTGTAGAAAGGAAAAGAATGTATGTCCGGAATATTTGCAATCACACCCTTTGCTCCATTTGAAGTAAGTCCGCTCAGCAAAGAATCAAGATGCGATTCAAACTGCGCAGCGGGCGGAATGGTTTTGTTGTAGCCGCCATTGCGCGCGTAGTCATAAATATCTTCCATGCCCGTCCACGCAACAAAGAAAGAAGCGTCAGCAGATATTGCATCAGAAAAAACCGTTGATGTTCCGGGAGTGGAAGCAAAACGGTGGTAGTAAATGTTTCCGTTTGCAGTTCCTGTTGTGGGACTAAACAGCTCGGCTGTTTT
>DATDOJ010000348.1:0-3155 GCA_035293345.1 Bacteroidia bacterium | reverse complement strand
GACATTGCAAACGTACGTGCGCGAATCATGAATGGCGGAGATATGTGGTGGGATGCGGTAACACAAACGGGACCAAAGTATGAAGTACCCATTGGTTCAGGAAAACACTCTTTATTTTCAGGTGCAATTTGGATTGGAGGTTTGGATGCAAGCAACCAACTTCATGTTGCGGCACAAACATACAGGCAGAGTGGAACTGATTTCTGGCCAGGACCATGCGGTAGCGACTCTTCAACATGCTTACTTTACGATCGTGTCTGGAAAATCAATAAACAAGATGTGATTAATTTCATTGCAGGTGCTCCGGCAACTCCGGATATGATTTCATATCCCGGAAATTATCCTAACGGACAACCACTTGCACCATTTGTTGATGTTGATGGAAACGGTATTTACAATAGTGCCGCAGGCGATTATCCTGACTTTGGTTTAAGCGGTTCTCCAAACTGTTGCGACATACTTCATGGAGACCAGGCAATATGGTGGGTGATTAATGAAACGGGAAACAATCACACTGAAACAGGAGGCGCATCTTTTGGATTAGAAATTCAATGCCAGGCATTCGCATTCAACTCAACCGATGCGGATTTAAACAATACAACCTTCTATCAATATAAAATTAAAAACTGTTCGTCAATTTCCTTTCATGATGTCTATTTCGGATTGTGGGCTGATGCTGACCTTGGAAATTACTTGGATGATTATGTCGGCTGCGATGTGCCAAGAGGAATGGGATATGTTTATAACGGAGACAGCATTGATGAGGGACCAACGGGATACGGTTTACATCCACCTGCATTGGGCATAGATTTTTTACAAGGTCCGTTAGCTGACTTAAATGACGGAGTTGACAACAACAGGAATTGCATTATTGATGAAGCAGGAGAAGATATTATTATGTCGAAGTTCGTCTATTACGAAAATTCTTTTTCTTTTTGGGGCAATCCGTCAGTCGCTACGGACTATTACAATTATCTCAAAGGTAATTGGCTAAATAATCAGGTCATGACCTATGGTGGAGCAGGAAATGGTACTGGAAGCGGAGCAACAAACATTCCCTGCAACTTTATGTTCCCTGGAAACAGTGACCATCAATATGAATGGGGCACAGGAGGTAATTGTTTGGCACCTGCTGCTCCACAGGCAGATTGGGGTGAATATATTGCTGGTAATGCTCCCTTTGACAGACGCATGCTATTGTCAGTAGGTCCGTTTACATTGGTTCCAAGTGGAATGGTTAATTGCATCACCCTCGCAGCCATCTGGGTGCGCGATACAAACAGCACAAGTCCTTATTCTCTTGCAGCTCTTCAACTTGCCGATGACAAAATCCAACTCTTCTTCGATAGTTGTTATCATTACGGCTCTTTGGGAATTCAAGAGCAGGAAAATATTTATGCAACAGTTTATCCCAATCCCGTAAGCGACATACTCGAAATCAATTTCGGCAAAAATATTTCTGACGGAAAATTTATTCTCTATGACATCTTCGGAAAAGCAATCAGAGAGGTTGGTGTGAAAAATAAAACTGCCATCAAAGTTTCCTGCAAAGAATTCGCTGCCGGAATTTATGTTTACAGAATTATTTTGGCTGACGGACAGACGGGTTCGGGGAAAGTTGTGATAAAATAAGAATGATAGTTAGCTTGCCTTACAACCAGAAACAATTTTAAAACCTTAAAGCCATGAAAACCCTGAAACTTTATTTGGTGCTGTTAATCACAACGCTGACAAGTGAATTTCTTTTTGCACAATGCAACCCTCCCACCGCACAGGCAGACCTCGACATTGCAAACGTACGTGCGCGAATCATGAATGGTGGAGATATGTGGTGGGATGCGGTAGCGCAGCTGGGACCTAAATATGAGGTGCCGATAAATTCAGGGCAGCATGTTCTGTTTGCGGGCGGGATTTGGATTGGTGGTTTTGACGCGAGTGGAAATTTAAAAGGCGCTGCGCAAACGTACCGACAGAATGGATCTGATTTTTTGCCCGGTCCTGCTGACACTTCAAGCCCCGGTTACGATAACGTATGGAAAATCACCCGGCAGGAAGTTTTGGATTTCATTAGCGGTTCTCCTCCGACAAACGCAATAATTAATTGGCCCGGAAACGGTGACGGCTTGCAGCAGCTTGCTCCATATCATGACATTAATGGTGATGGTGTTTACAACTATGCCGATGGCGACTATCCTGATTTTGGTTTTACCGGCTCAGGAAATTGTTGTGATATTCTTCATGGAGACCAATCAATATGGTGGGTAATCAATGATGTTTGTTATCCACACACTGAATCAGGTTGTCTTCCTTTTGGAATAGAAATTCAATGCGAAGCATTTGCTTTCAGTACAACGGATGCAGATATTAATAACACGACTTTCTATCAGTTCAAACTCGTCAACAAAACAATCTTGCCAATTAATAATTTTTATTTTGGTTTCTTTTCTGATCCTGACCTTGGAAATTATGCGGATGATTATGTGGGATGTGATGTAGGAAGAAGCATGGCATATTGTTATAATGATTCCGCAGCTGCTTCAGGATTTTATCAGCATCCTCCAGCCATTGGAATTGATTTTTTGAAAACTCCATTTTATGCAAACGGAGCAAGGATGAGCAACTTTGTCAGCTTTGATAATAATTTTTCCTGTTCCGGGAATCCAATCACATGTCAGAATTATTATGGCTATTTAAAATCTCTTGACTGCAATGGAAATCCCTATACGCATTTGGGTGTTCCTGCAAATTATATGTTCCCCTACAATTCCGACCCGACAGGAATAGGAACTGGCGGTATACCGCAGCCCCCATGGACTGAAATCACTGAAAATAATATGAGTGGCGACAGGCGCATGGTGCAATCAGCAGGTCCCTTCACCATAAATCCCGGAGCTTATCGTTGCATCTCCATGGCAGTCATCTGGGCACGCGACACCACAGACCCGGGTCCATATTATTCTCTCTCCGCTCTTCAACTTGCCGATGACAAAATCCAACTCTTCTTCGATAGCTGTTATCATTACGGCTCTCTCGGAATTGAAGAACAAGAAAATATTTATGCAACAGTTTATCCCAATCCCGTAAGCGATGTTCTTGAAATCAATTTCGGCAAGAATATTTCTGACGGAAAATTTATTCTCTACGACATCTTCGGA
>DATDOJ010000347.1:0-6213 GCA_035293345.1 Bacteroidia bacterium | reverse complement strand
GAATCGTTTTTCCACCGACTTAATTGCTGCTGACGTTCCTCTGCGCCAGGGCAGCAAATAAAAAATTAGTCCGAGGGAAATGATGGCTGCAAGAAACAGGCGGCAGTAAAACCAGGTGTACGATGTGAGGTAATATGAATTTACATACATGGGAATTACGCGGGTGGAAACGAGAAGATGAAACGCTTCGAGCAAGCCGGAACAGAAAAAAGCCATGGCGACAATCATGGTTCCAGCTTCCTTGCGTATGGTGTAATCCACGAGGGCGAGAATGAATGTGAGCAGGGCAACGGCAACGGAGATGCTTACAAAAATGGTGTGCGCATATTTTCCGGTGAGCAAATCACGATAACCGATTTGTTCCTCGATGCGGCTCATCTCTATCACTTTTACAGGCGAGAGCTGCTCGATGACATTCCCAAAATCAATTCCGAAAAGATTGAGCAGCAGAGGCAGAGCGCACAGGACAGCAACCAGTGCCACATAAACGTCAGGTATGCGATAGCGGGTGCCGGAGAAAATCATGCTGAAAAAAGTTATACGTTATAGGTAATATGTTATACGACATTGTACAACCATATTTATTTTCATTTAACTTGTGACGTATAACATATAACTCTGCCTAATCTTCGAGATTAAACTGCCGAAGTTTATTGTAAAGTGTCTTTCGGTCTATCTTAAGAATCTCGGCTGCTTTGCTTTTATTGTTGTTCACCTGGCGCAGAACTTTTTTTATCATCTCTGCTTCTGCCTGGTGCGCTGCATCTTTCAGTTTTACTTCGCCCGTATTCATTCCGGCAGAGGTATTCATCTCCGGAGGAAAAGAAGAAGCGTCAAGTTCTTCGCTGCTGCTCATGAGCACTGCTCTTCGGATTACGTTTTTAAGTTCGCGAACATTTCCGGGCCATGCATATTCGCGAAGAAGATTCTCGGTGTCTGCGCTGAAGCCGCTTACGTTTTTTGATTGCTCGCGGCTGACTTCAGAAAGAAAATGTTCTGCCAACGGAAGAATGTCATCTTTTCTTTCGCGGAGCGGAGCAACGTGTATGCTGAACTCATTGAAACGGTGATAGAGGTCTTCCCTGAATTTCCCTGTGCGGCTGGCGCTGAGGAGATTTTCATTTGACGCCACAAGAATGCGCACATCGAGCTGAATGTCCTTGGTGTTTCCCAATCGCCTGCATGTTCTCTCCTGCACCACGCGCAGGAGCGATGCCTGCACATCATAAGAAAGATTTCCGACTTCATCGAGAAACAATGTTCCGCCATTTGCCATTTCAAAATGCCCCGGCTTGGAATTCACCGCGCCCGTGAACGCACCTTTTTCATAGCCGAAAAGTTCTCCGGCAGAAATATCTTTTGGTATCGCTCCGCAATCCATTGCCACAAACGGTTTATCCGCTCGTTTACTTTTTTCGTGAATCAATCTTGCAACTGCTTCTTTGCCTGAGCCGGTTTCCCCATAAATAATCACGCTGTAGTCCGTGGGCGCAACAATATTTATTTGCCGCTGCATCTCTTTTGCGCCTGCACTTACTCCCTCAACATATCTGCTCCCCTTTCTCTCTAAATTATTTTCCGCCCGTGAGCCAGAAGAAGATGAGCTGGTTTCCGTTTTCTCCAATGCTTTTTTTATGGTGAGAAAAATATCATCGGGAATAAGCGGCTTTGTAATGTAGTCGAGTGCGCCCGCCTTAATCACATTCACAGCAGTGCGGATGTCAGAGTATCCTGTAATGATGATAACCGGCAATTGCGGATTTTTCTGTTTGACTTTTGTGAGCATTTCAATTCCGTCCAAATCCCCGAGGCGGAAATCGCAGATGAATAAATCGAAAGATGACTGCGAAAGAATTTCAAGTGCACGCGTTCCGCTGAAAGCCGTTTCTGTTTCAAAGCCCTTGCGCTGCAAAAAACCTGAAAGGAGTTTACAGATGTCCACTTCATCGTCAGCTATGAGAATTTTTTTCACCATTGGACATCAGATTATTTTTTTTCTCCTGCGTACTCAATCCTGATTCCAGCATCCATAATGTATGTGAGTGGGTTCACGCGCATCGCCTGTTCCATTTCAAAAGTGTAGGTGCCTGATACAGGAAAATGAAAATCCTTTTTAAATAAAACTCTGTTATCCCAAATGTCGCCCAACCCTTCGCCAAGCCATTTACCTGTTTCATCGGCAAGTTTTATTTCTACCGTGTCACGTTCCTGCGTTCCTCCGGGAGAATGAACGGTAAAGAATAAAAACAAATTGCTGAACGAATACCCTGATGCGTTGCGGACATTGAAGTACATGTTATATGCTTGCACAGTATCTGTAATCGGAACTTCAAATTTCAGGACATTGTTCATATCCCACTCGTATTTTGGAATCCTTATATTTTTCTCATAGACACGCGAACTATCGCACGAAGAAAAAAGTGCTGCCGAAAATAAGGTGAGAAAAAATATTTTTTGCTTCATTATAAACACGCCTGCGATTATTCCTTTGCTAACTGCCAATTCCAATTTCTTTTATTTTCCGGGTTGCTGCTGAGGATTCCTGTTTTCCTGCCTGCGTCCACGTCCGCGATTTTTTTTCTTTTTTCTTTTCGGACGGTCCATGCGGTTGATGCTGTCCTGCCCAATCATGTCCTTGAAATCGGGTTCTTCTTTTACAGCGGGAGAATATTTTTCGTCAGAGAGCTGCGCGGGACGAACATTCTTCTTATTCATTTCTATAATTTCTTTAACCCGCTCCGTGTTCAGCGGAATCCAGGCAGACGCATCCTCCTGACCTCCTCTTTCCCTTGCCTCTGATGACTCAACCGCATACCACATCATACGTTTGAAAATATCTGTCTTGCGATGAAACGCTCTTCCGTTTTCCGTTTGCAAGACAACCTCCGATGAAGGAATATCGCGCAGCGCATCCATGTATGAATCGAGTTCGTAGTTGAGGCAGCATTTTAATTTGCCGCACTGCCCCGCCAGCTTAGCAGGATTGAGAGAAAGATTCTGATAACGTGCCGCGCCCGTTGTAACGGTTTTGAAATCGGTCAACCAGGTAGAGCAACAGAGTTCTCTTCCACACGAACCGATGCCGCCCAGCCGTGCCGCTTCCTGGCGCATCCCGATCTGGCGCATGTCAACACGCACATGAAACTCATCGGCAAGTTTGCGAATCAGCTCGCGGAAGTCCACGCGTTCATCAGCGGTGTAATAAAATGTCGCTTTCTTGCCATCGCCCTGGAATTCAACATCGGTGAGTTTCATTTCCAGATTAAGGTTCTTGATTACTGAACGGGTGCGGTGCAGCGTTGAAGTTTCTTTGTCCTTCAGTGAATACCATTTTTCAATATCGGGCTGACGGGCTTTCCGGTAAAGCGTCCGTATATCCGTTGAGTTTTCAGCCATGTGCTTATTCTTCAGTTGAAGCCGTACTAATTCTCCCACCTGCGACACAACACCTATATCGTGTCCGCCCTGCACTTCCACGGCAACTACATCTCCTGTTTTTAATTCAAACTTTTCTTTGTTGCGGTAAAATTCTTTCCGGGTTCCCTTAAAGCGGACTTCAATCACATTGAACGGCTCCTGTCCCGGTGGCAATGTCATATCGCTGAGCCAGTTGAACACATTAAGCTTGTTGCAACCGCCTGTGCCACAGGTTCCGTTGCTTTTGCATCCGGAAACTTTAGTTCCGTCAGGGTTTATTCCAACGCCACAGCTCATAATTAATGTTATTTGTTATCAGTTATCCGAGAAGAAAAATCATTGCGCGAAGTTAGTCATATTCAAACAGCGGTTGTTGCAGCATGAGCAAGTGCAAGAACTTGTTTCATCCGGATAGATAAGTCCATGAAAAGAATTTTCGGATTCGCATTGCGCTCAATGTGATAATATGCCTTGTTGAATTCATCCATTACCTCCTGTGCATTATTCAGGTTGATGAAAGGAAAAAAGAGATTCAGTTTTTCTTTGTCCGAATCGGGAAACAGCGCAAGCGAATCATCCGAATAATTAAGCATCATACACTCTCGGCAAATGCCCATGGCGAACGAGAGAAAATTTTTCTGCCCTTCGCGTTTTCTTTCCTGTATTCCTTCTATCCACTCAGAAATTTTTTTGTAGTCCGATAAAACACACAGCCGCATCCAGTCAAGAAAATATGTGGTGAGGTCTTCTTTGTCTTCCTGACTGCTGAACAGTTTCATGGCATAATTGTAATTTCCTTCTGCCAGGCGGCTGATGTTTTTGGCATCGGCTGAAGAAACACCATGAACCTTTTCCAGTGCACCTGCAATATTTTCATCCGACATCCTGTTCACCCGCACTAATTGCGTGCGCGATGAAATGGTGCGTAGTATGAGTTCATAGTTTTCACTTACTAAAAGAAACAGCGTATGCGGCTCCGGTTCTTCCAGTGATTTCAATAATTTATTTGCCGCGCTGGCATGCATCTTTTCAGGCAGCCAGAGAATGACAAACTTGTATCCGCCCTCTACACTTTTCAAGGACAGGAAACGGACAACCTCACTGCTTTCTTCAACAGAAATCTGTGGCTGCTTGTTTTCAATTTCAATTTGCTGTATCCAGTCGGCAAAAGAGAGGTATGGCTTTTCCGCCAGCGCTTTTCTCCACTCGGAAAGAAAGTCAGCGCTTTTCGGTTTTGAAATTCCCTTCACCGGAGAAACAGGGAATGTAAAATGCACATCAGGATGAATGTGTTTGGAAAACTTCAGGCACGAATTGCATTCACCGCAGGAATCATTACCTGATTTGTTTTTACAGGAAATATATTGCGCGAAAGCAATTGCCATCGGCAGTGCACCGCTTCCCTCAGCACCAAGAAACAACAGCGCATGACTGATTCGGTTTTCATTAACTGAATGAATCAACTGCTGCTTAAGTTCTTTATGCCCGATTATTTCCGCAAAGCGCATGGAGCAAAAATAGAATTATTGTGGTCACACTGAGGGGAGTCGAAGTGCGGGAACTTTATAAAAACATCCTTCGGCTCCACTCAGGATGACTTTTAAATATACCCGGATAAGTATATTTTTGCGGCTATGAAAACAGTAAACGATTTTAATTTCTCCGGCAAGAAAACGCTGGTACGTGTGGATTTTAATGTGCCGCTCGACAAAGAATATAAAATCACGGACGATAAAAGAATCCGTGCTGCGATTCCGACTATCAAAAAAATTCTTGGCGATTGCGGCTCAGTAATTTTGATGTCGCATCTTGGCAGACCTAAGGAAGGTCCGGCTGAAAAATATTCTTTGAAGCATCTTGTGAGTCACCTTTCATCTTTGCTTGGCTGCACCGTTCATTTTACTTCTGACTGTGTCGGAGAGGAAGCAGAAAAAAAATCTGCTGCTCTGAAAAACGGAGAAGTTCTACTTCTTGAAAATCTCCGCTTTCATAAAGAAGAAGAAAAAGGGGATGATGCATTTGCAGATAAACTTTCCCGGCTTGGCGACTTTTATGTAAACGATGCTTTTGGCACAGCGCATCGCGCACACGCTTCAACAACAATCGTTGCAAAATTTTTCCCGGGGAAAAAATGTTTCGGATTTCTGATGGCTGCCGAAATTGCGAACGCAGACAAGGTGATTCGGAATGCAGAGAAACCGTTCACCGCAATTATGGGCGGAGCAAAGGTCTCAGATAAACTTCTCATCCTAGAAAACTTATTATCCAAAGTAAATCATCTGATTATCGGAGGCGGCATGGCATTTACGTTTGTTAAAGCACAAGGCGGAAGCATTGGCAAATCATTGATGGAAGAAGACAAACTGGAACTGGCAAAAAAAATATTGCAATCAGCGAAAGAAAAAAATGTTCAGCTTCACTTGCCTGTGGATGCTGTGATTGCTGATGCGTTTTCCAATGATGCGAAAACAGCTGTTACTGCCGTTGATGGAATTCCTGACGGGTGGATGGGGCTTGACATAGGACCGGAAAGCATTAAAAACTTTTCATCTGTCATCAGCAATTCAAAAACAATTCTCTGGAACGGACCCATGGGCGTTTTTGAAATGGAAAAGTTTGCAGGAGGAACAACAGCCATTGCACATGCTGTAGCAGATGCAACTTCAAAAGGAGCTTTCTCACTCATTGGTGGTGGGGACTCCGCAGCCGCAGTTGCACAACTTGGCTTTGAAAACCGTGTTAGTTATGTTTCCACCGGTGGCGGGGCGTTGCTGGAATATTTTGAAGGAAAGATTT
>DATDOJ010000346.1:0-2442 GCA_035293345.1 Bacteroidia bacterium | reverse complement strand
CGGGTAGTTCGGAATTATGATATAGGTATTGTCACCAATGATTTCAGCCCGCAGGGAATGGCTGAAGCCATAAAATGTTTAACAAAAGAAAAAATCATGTATCATAAAAATCAGTGTCATTTGAATGCGCGTATTTTATCAGCCGAAGCCAACATTCAGAAAATAAAAGACATCGTCATGGGATTAGTCAGCGATAAAACATTTTGATTGGTTACTATGAAAAAGCTGCTGCTCGTTGTAGGGACGCGTCCTAATTATATCAAGATAACCGGTTTTAAAAAACTGGCAATAAAATTATTTCCGGATAAGTTTGATATTAAAATTATTCACACAGGGCAGCATTTTAATAAAGAGATGGCGGATGACTTTTTTCAGCAACTGGATATTTTGCCCGATTACTTTTTAAATATTCCCCCTTCATCGCCAAACAACCAAATGGCAGAAATAATGCTTCGCCTCGAAAAGAAGTTGGATGAATTCAAACCCGATTGGGTGATTGTTCCGGGCGATGTTAACTCAACTGAAGCAGCAGCACTGTGCACACATAAATGCGGATACAAACTTGCGCACCTCGAAAGCGGGCTGCGAAGCTTCGACCTCTCCATGCCGGAAGAACATAACAGAATTATTACGGACCAGTTGTCCGACATATTTTTTGTAACTGAGCAAAGCGGCAGTGATAATCTTTTGAAAGAGAATAAAAGAAAAGAACAGATTTATTTTGTCGGCAACACCATGATTGATACGCTGGTCGCCTTCGATGAGCAGATTGAAAACAGAAATATCTATGCGGATTTGGGAGTGAAACCGAAATCGTATGTATTAGTGACGATGCACCGCCCGGCAACCGTTGATAACCGGGAAGGGTTGCAGCAACTGTGTGATTTGCTGAAGGTGATTAGTGATAAACTTCCCGTTGTTTTCCCGATACATCCCCGCACAAAGAAAAATCTGATGGAATTTTTGTTATGGGAAAAGCTGAGCAGTATTGGGAATTTAGTTTTGACAGAGCCGCTGAGTTATTTTGATTTCCAGAACCTGGTCTTGAATTGTAAATTAGTGATAACAGACAGTGGAGGCATTCAGGAAGAAACAACCTACAGAAGAATACCATGCTTAACACTAAGGAAAAATACCGAAAGACCGGTGACCATTACAGCAGGCACAAACACTTTAATTTCTTTTTCGAAACCCGAAGTGCTCATGGAAATTGATGCCATTATCAGCGGCAATTATAAATCAGGTTCCATTCCCGGTTTGTGGGACGGAAAATCAACGGAAAGAATTCTTGAAATATTTTTAAAACTCTCCTGAACAGGGGACTGAAAAATTATGTGCGGCATAGCAGGAATATTATCGTTCAGCAACCGAGCGGAGGAGCGCATGGTCAGAAAGATGACGGACACGCTTCATCACCGCGGTCCAGACGGGGAAGGGGTGTGGATGAACGGTTCAGCGCAAATTTGTCTCGGGCACAGGCGGCTTTCCATTATTGATTTATCGGACAGCGGAAGGCAGCCGATGCACTTTGCTGACGGGCGCTACACCATAACTTACAACGGAGAAATTTATAATTATGTTGAACTGAAAGAAGAGCTTAAGAAAAAGGGCTGCCGTTTTGTTTCGACTTCCGACACGGAAGTATTGCTCGCCCTTTATGATTTTAAAAAAGAACAATGCCTCGCAGAACTGGACGGTATGTTTGCCTTCGCCATTTGGGATGAAAAAGAAAAAACTCTGTTTTGTGCCCGCGACCGGTTTGGTGAGAAACCATTTTACTACCACATCAACGAAAATTATTTTGCTTTTGCCTCCGAGATGAAAGCGTTGTTCGCAACGGACATGGAAAAAACACCGGGCAGAAAGAAAATATATGACTATCTGCTTTACAGTGCATTGGAGGACTCTGCCGACCGCAGCTCCACGTTTTATGAAAATATTATTCAGCTCGAAGCATCACATTATCTTTTGGTTAGTGCGGATAAAACATTTGTCAAAAAAAGATATTGGGATATTGATATCAATGTTCGCGACCATGACATCACAGAAAAAGATGCGGCTGCAAAATTCCGCGAACTCCTTACCTTGTCGGTGAGAAGGCGGCTGAGAAGCGATGTGCCGGTGGGCAGCAGTTTGTCAGGCGGCTTGGATTCATCATCCATTGTCATGCTTATTGACCGGATGAAAAAAGACGGAAGAGTTCAAAAAACTTTTTCTGCCCGGTTTGAAAATTTTATTCGCGATGAAGGCAGGTTCATGCAAATGGTTATTGATAAGAGTAATGTCGAGCCGCATTTTGTGTTTCCAACGGTTAAGTCGGCAATAGAGAACATGAAAATGGTAGCGTACCACCAGGAAGAACCGATTGGAAGCACAAGTATTATGGCTCAATATGAAGTGATGAAACTCGCCAAAGAAAATAATATAAAAGTTTTGCTTGAC
>DATDOJ010000345.1:0-4774 GCA_035293345.1 Bacteroidia bacterium | reverse complement strand
GGTTCGGCTGTGTATGGAATTTTTGAAACGGAAACGGATGCGAAAAAAATATTCCCGGACTTTGTTTGCTGGAGCGGGAAGATTTAGGAAACAATAAATTGAAATGTCTTGCCACGAATTACACTGATTGAAAAAATTAATTCGTGAAATTGGTGGCACAATTTTTTTTAATCTGTGAATCTGCGGCTGTTCTTCTATTTCTTTTTCGCCACCGCATCAATCATTCCTTTCAGAACTTTCATATCAACATCGGAGAGTTTGTTGATGTAGAGGCAGCCGACTCCGGTCTTGTGCTTGCCTAACTTTTTGAGCGCAGCGGCATGCTCGCGAATGTCGCAGGTCAGATAGATGGACAAGCTTGCCTTGCGCGGAGAAAAACCGAGCCGGCACCAATCCACTTCCCTGCCTGTGGCGGGGCTTCTAAATTTTTCTTTACCGAAGCCGATGATTGAGCTGCCCCACATCACGGGCTTTTCTCCGCTTGCTTTTTGCATCATGTCGCGGAGCACAAAACTGTCTTCGCGTTTTTGCCCGCTCGCAGCTTTGTTGATGAAGTCCTCTACGCTTGCCGTGGTTGGTTTTGTTTTTATTTCTGCCATTTTCTTTTGGGGTTAGTTGTCGCAAACCTACCAAACTTTCCTAAACCTGTTTCCTTTTTTGCCGCGAATTGCACTGATTGACAAAATTAATTCGTGAAATCAGTGGCAATTTTTTTCAATCTGTAAATCTACGGCTATTTTTTAAACAATTAATACGACCCGCTTCTCTTTCTCATGAACCATTCAGCGCCAAGCAGCAAAAGGATGAGGAAGAAAATCCATTTTTTGTTGAGCAGTTCTTCGAGTTTTGTCTGCACGTAGGAAACAGAAGCGAGGTCATCGCGCTTCAGCAATTCATCTTTGAGCTTGCTAAGTTCATTGGGGTAAAACATTTTCCCTCCCGATTTTTGTGAGAGCGTGAAAAGCAAGTTGTGGTTAGCAACGGTTTCGCTCTGCTCAATCTGCACAGGCGAAACACTGAAGCCGCCTTCGGCAGTAAGAAATTTATTTCCTGCCTTTGCCGTTGCCTTGTATCGGTAATCGCCCACGGGAAAATATCCCGCGTTGAGCGAATATGTTTTTCCGTTGTTCGAAAACGTGAACGGGAAATTATTTTTCTTGTCGTTGGTGATGGTGATGCTTACTTCTGCATCACTCATCAGCTCGAGGTTTTCATCGAACACCTCCGCCTGCATGATGACGAATTCATTTTCGTTGTAAATATTTTTTGCGTCAATGCGGAAGCGGCTTTTGCTTTCTTTCACCAAAAGATACTGAATTGTTTTTGTGAGTAGTTCATTGGTGAGATTGAAATTGCTGTGCATCCGGAAATCATAGAGCCGCCAACACCACAAACCTTCGCCTGCAATAATCGCTGTCCGAACATTATCTTTTTCATTAAACAACCAAAGCGGAATTCCCGAATTCACGCTGCCGATTTTCTGCGACAGCAAGACGTTATTCATTGTGCCCGCTTTGTATTCTCCAAACGGAGCGTTGAGCGGAGGCATCTCATTAATTCCTGAAACTGTTTCATCGCTCAACGAGAAAATGGAAAAACTGTTTTCAATATTTGCCAGCACTTCGTTTGACTTTTGCCTGCTCCCGCTGACGGTGATTCCCGCACCAAGCCGGTTGAACAAAGCAATGTCCGTTTGATTTCCGAGAGTGAAAAGGCGCGGCATATTTTGTTTGAGTACCGCTTCAATAGCAGAGGAATTATTTCCTTCCTGTGAGGGAAGCTGGTAAAGAATCGCCATGTCATAGTCGGAAAGTTTTTTATCGAAGTTGTTTGCCTGAGCAAACGTTACTTCATAATTTTCATTGCTCTCAATTGCTTCGCGTATTGCATTTACATCGGGATGCGATGATGCGCTCACCAAAATAATTTTCTGTTTATGCTCAACGACTTCGACATAAACATCGCGCACATTATTTGCAGGTGTTACTTCTCCGGCAACAGGTGAAACCGCAATCCTGTAATGATGATTGCCTTTTGTTTTCGCTTCGAGGTAAACAGGAATCTTTTGCGCGAAGTTGTTGTTAGTGATGGAAATATTTTTAGTGAAGAGTTCTACGCTGTTCTCCGAGACGTTCAGCGTAACATTATTCCCGCTGCATTGGCGTGCCTGTAAAATAATTTCAAGCGGAAAAGAATTGTTCAGGTAAACGGTGCGGTTAAACCTGACATCACTAATCAGCACATCGCGCTGAACGGTGGTGTCGCCAAGCGCAACAGTGTATAGCGGGACTTTCAGCAAGCCATTCCGGTAAAGCGGATTCTCGCCTTTGTTATAGAGACCATCGGAAGCGATAATGACTGCCCCGACATTGCGGTTAAGAAAACGATTATCCGTTTCTTCAAGCAACCCACTCATGTCGGTTTCCTTTTCAGAGAAACTCATGGACAAGCCATCAGAAACTTTTTCGCCCCAACTATATGTGCGCACTTCGAATTTGCTTTCAAGTTCGTCAGCAAGTTTTTTTATTCCATCTGCATACTGATTTTTATAATAAGAAGAGTCCTTAATGAACGCAATACTCGAACTGTTATCCTGCGCAACGATTATGATTGGTTTCTCCACCTGCCGTGAAGTGGATTTGAGCATCGGTGAAAGAAGAAACAAGGCGATAAGAAAAATTACTGTGACTCTAAACAAAAACATAAGGCGTCTAATCCAAATGTTCAACTCTTTAAATGCAGAATCATTCTTATACAAAACAAAAGCATAGAGTATTCCCGCTGCGAGGCAGGCGAGTATTAGCCATGAAGAATAAGCTATGCTGAAATCTAAAGAGGGAAACATAGAATTAAAAGTAATCGGTAATCGGTAATCGGTTATCAGAAAGACATACTCGTGAAAAGGAATAATCAATAATAAATAATAAATAATCAATCAGGTTAACAGCCCTCCATCAACCTGAATAACCTGTCCGCTGATGTAAGAAGACAAATCGCTTGCAAGAAATAAAACCAAGTTAGCAACATCTTGCGGTGTGCCTGCGCGTTTCAGCGGAATTGCATCCTGCCATTGCTTCAGCACTTCTTCTGAAAGCGCTCCGGTCATCTCGGTTGCGATGAAGCCGGGGGCGATGGCGTTGCAGCGGATATTTCTCGAACCCAATTCAAGCGCGATGGATTTTGTGAAGCCGATGATGCCTGCCTTGCTTGCCGAGTAATTCGACTGTCCCGCATTTCCTTTCACGCCAACGATGGATGACATGTTGATGATGCTCCCGCTTCTTTGTTTCAGCATCGGTTTCTGAACTGCCTTGGTGAGATTGAAAACCGATTTAAGATTTATTCTCAGCACATCATCCCATTGCTGTTCGCTCATGCGCATTAATAATGTGTCGCGCGTGATGCCTGCGTTGTTCACCATGATGTCAACCGTTCCGAAATCAGTACACACGTCTGTAATAAGTTTTTCGGCTGCGTTGAAGTCCGATGCATCGGAGCGGTAGCCCTTTACTTTTCCTCCGCCTGCCGAAAGTTCTTTCTCTGCCTCTGCAATGGCTTCGGGCGCTGCCATATCAGAGAAGGCGACACCGGCTCCGGCTTCGAGCAGTGTTTTGGCAATGGCTTTGCCTATGCCGCGCGCTGCCCCGGTGACCAAGGCGGTTTTTCCTGCAAGGAATTTTTCCATCTGTTTAAGGAATTATTGAGTTATTGAATTATTGATTTGTTGATTTATGACGCAATCAGTTATTGAGGCAACAAAGATAATTTTAATGAAATAACAACGTCTTGCTTTATTGATGGCATTGGTTATTTTTGCCCCACCTAAATCTTAAATCTCATACTCATGAAAAAAATATTTATCAGCGCAATGATTCTTCTGTCGGCTACGATGGTTTCGGCTCAGGATTTCCGCATTGGCGTGAAGGGAACTTTTAACTCCACCTGGCTTTTCAACAATAATGTTGCCGACCAGGGAAACCGTGCTGATTATGCCGCCACTTTCGGCACAAGTTTCGGGCTTGCTTCCATACTTTACTTCACTGAAAATGTCGGAGTGTCGCTCGATATTCTCTATGCAAGCAATCCGCAGAAGCTCGAAGGCGATAATGATGCAGGAACCAGCTATGAATCTACAACGCGGGTTAAGTATCTTGACCTTCCGCTGCTTCTTCGCATCAGTTCTTCGGGTGGACCTTATGTGGAATTCGGTCCGCAGTTCAATTTGCTTATGGGAGCCACCGAGGATTTTGCCGCTTCCCCGTCTTCACCTGATGCTTATACAGACAGAGATGTAAAAGATTATTTCAGCTCGTTCGGCATTGCACCGGTGCTTGGTTTTGGGGTGGATATTGAAGCAAGCGACAACTGGTTTATCAACATTGGTCTGCGTTTTAGTTATGGCATTAACGATGCAACCAAAAAACTTTCAAAGGAAGAAATAGATATTAAGGATGATAATAAGCAGAGCAGCGCCTTCGGTAATTTTGCACATTACAATGCTGAGAATCCTCCGGAATATGTTTATCAGAAAACCAATCGCGCTTTTGGCGGCTTTACGCTTGGCGTAATTTATAAGCTGGATTAATAGAGCGACTTTATTAATTGAAGAAGCTGTCCTCACCGGGCAGCTTTTTTTATGCCTTTATTTAGTTATTGGATTGAAAACAGGGTTTATGTGGCACATTTTATCTTTCCTGTGGCACAAAAACTGAATCCTGTGGCACAATCTTTCAATCTTTTGGCAGAAAAACTCAATCAATTGGCAGTGAACATG
>DATDOJ010000344.1:0-4448 GCA_035293345.1 Bacteroidia bacterium | reverse complement strand
AACAAATTTGCTGAGCGAAAAAATAATTTGTTCATCCGGGGAACGATTCAATCATGAACGCAATTTGCTGGAAAAATATTTTGTCCGTTTCGTCAAAATCGTTTAAACGAATGCTGTCAACATCGAGCACCATAAAAACTTTTCCATTCTTAAAAACCGGAACCGTAATTTCCGATTTCGATTCCGTGCTGCAGGCAATGTGACCGGGAAACTCGTCAACATTTTTTACGATAATGGTTTCCTCCCGCTGCCAGCATGTTCCGCAAACTCCTTTTCCGAAACCGATACGCGTGCAGGCAACCGGTCCCTGGAACGGTCCGAGCACAAGTTCATTGTCTTTCACAAAGTAGCAACCCACCCAGAGAAAATTCATTCCTTCTTTTATTACTCCGATGATGTTGCTGAGGTTGGCAATCAAATCATTTTCTCTCTCTACCAAAGCGCTTATTTGCGGCAGCAGAGAAGCATATTTCTCCGCGCGTGTTGTACCTTTTACAAAAATGGAATCGGACATGGTGCAAAAGTGGGGATTTTTTTCACCGCAAAGACGCTGAGCCGCAAAGGGGAGTTCGTAAAAATTATTTCTTTGCGACTTTGGGTCTTTGCGGTAAAAATTCAAAATGTACACGCAATAGTCGCAATGCTCACTTTCACCCCTTCAATCTGATTGAGACAGGAAGCACATGCTTCCAGTGTTGAACCGGTGGTGATGATATCGTCCACAAGGAGAAAATGTTTTGCAACTGCTTTTTCACCTCGCCCAGGCGAGTCCGTCCTCTGGCGGACGTTAAGTCGGAAAACATTTTCAACATTTTCGAAACGCGCATAGCGTGATTTGCGGGTTTGTGTTGAAGTGGCGACTGTACGCATAAGAAATTTTTTGTACACAGGGATTCCCATCGCTTTTGACAGACCCTCGGCAATGAAATCGCTTTGGTTGTAGCCGCGCGTGCGGATTTTTTTCAGGTGAAGCGGAACGGGAACAATTCCATCACAGGATGAAAACAATGGTGATGCTTTTAATTCTTTTCCGTAAAGTTCTCCCAGAAAAATTCCAAGCTCAGTGTTGTTTTGGTATTTCAAAGAATGAAGCATGCGCTGAACTTTTTCGCCCTTATCAAAAAATACAAAGGAAGCTGCTGAAGCCACATTTGTTTTTCCCCAGAATCTGCGCTGTACGGGATTGTCTTCCTGCAGATGAAAATTTGTTTTCGGCAGCCGCCACAAACACACAGAGCACATGTGCTGCTCCCCTGAACTGAGCGCTCTTCCGCAGGCAGGGCACAAATGAGGGTAAAACAGATTGAAGAAATCTCTGAGATAAGTTATCAGCATCAGATGTTGCACTTTATGAAAGAGAAAACAAGAGTAACAAATTTCCGGCAAATAGAAATGTATTGCATAAATAAATTTTCCCAAAAAGATGTAACCCCATGTCGAAATCACGCTCTGATTTTCATTTTACCTTTGTCAACTTACTGCAGCCATGTTCACCATTAATCCGAAAGATATTAAAACACCGCTCATGCACAGCTATATGCTGAGCGCCATTGCACCGCGACCGATTGCGTTTGTCGCAACCGTTGATAAAACGGGCAGTGTAAACCTGTCACCGTTTTCCTTCTTCAATGCTTTCGGCTCCAATCCTCCGTTGGTGGTTTTTTCTCCTGCGCGGAGAGTGCGCGATAATTCAACCAAGCATTCTTTGGAAAATGTTCTCGAAGTTCCTGAAGCAACAATAAACGTGGTGAACTATGCGATGGTTCAGCAGGCATCGCTGGCAAGTTCGGAATATCCGAAAGGGGTAAATGAATTTGCGAAGGCGGGGTTCACCGAAGAACCGTCTGTAATGATTCGTCCTCCGCGGGTGAAAGAGTCGCCTGTGCAGATGGAATGTAAAGTGGTTGACGTGATTGAAACCGGAAATGAAGGCGGAGCGGCAAATCTGATTGTGTGTCATATCCTGCTCATGCACATCAGCGAAGAGGTACTCACTTCCGACAAAAAAATTGACCAGCACAAAATTGATTTGGTGGCGCGCATGGGATTTGACTGGTATTGTCGTGCATCGGGAGCTGCGTTGTTTGAAGTGCCCAAGCCGCTTCACTCTCCTTTGCCGGTTGGCTACGACTACATTCCTGAATCAATCCGAAACAGCACTGTTCTCACAGGAAATAATCTCGGTATGCTGGGAAATGTTGCAGCATTGCCAACTGAAGATGAAGTGAAAAAATTCCGGGAGACAGAATTATTCCTGAAAGAAGTTTTGCCGCTTGCTGAAAAAAAATCTATCACAGGAATTCATGTGCTGGTAAAAAAATTATTGGATGAGGGACAGGTTACCGAAGCGTGGCTTGTTCTGATGAGCAGTCAGAAACCGTGAAACTATGTTGTATTAAAATATGCCCGCAGTTTTTTTAGATTAATTTTGTCAGGCAAAAATTCTCATTACCGGAAAATGGCAAAAGTACGAACGAAATTTTTTTTGACATGTATCGTTGTGATGACACTTGGGTTATCCGTTAAAAATATTTTCAGTCAGGATATTTCGCCCAAACAGATGGTAATGGAATCGAAACCGCAGAATACTTTTTTTGTTGAACTTGCCGGACAGGGATTAGCTTTTACAGTCAACGGTGACTTCCGTTTTTCCGGAACGATGAACAATATGGGTGTTCGGGCCGGAATCGGATACATCAATGTTGGCAAGGAATCCATCACCACCATTCCGCTCGGATTGAATTACATCATGGGGAAAAACGGAAAGTATTTTGAACTCGGCATAGGAGCGACTTTCATTTCAGGGGATATTTTTAATTCCTCCAATCAAAGCGGACTATTCACGCTGGGAACAATGTTCTTCGGCTATCGCTCACAGCCCTTAGACGGTGGCTTTAATTTCAGGGCAGGCATTACCGCACTCTTCCGCACTGCCTCAGAAGATTCTTTCTTTATACCGTATTATCCGGGCATATCGTTTGGTTATACGTTTGACTAAGCTCAGCATTTGCCTATGCCATTAAATAAAATTCTTAACTACATCAACGGAGAATTACGGGAACCAGTCAGCAAAAATTTTCTCGACAACATCAACCCCGCAACCGGAGAAATTTATTCTTTGATTCCCGACAGCGATGAGCGCGATGTGCAGCTTGCAGTTGATGCTGCTGAAAAAGCTTTTCCGGCATGGAGCACAACGCCTGTTGCCGAACGCTCTGATATTCTTTTAAAAATTTCTTATCTCATTAATAAAAATCTCGACATGCTCGCGCTTGCAGAATCCATTGACCAGGGCAAACCCGTCTGGCTGGCGAAACGTATGGACATCCCGCGCGCAAGAGACAATTTTCATTTCTATGCCACAGGCGCAATTCACCTGAGCACCGAAGCCCATGCAACAGAAAACTCCGCCATCAACTACACCCTGCGTCAGCCCATCGGAATTGCAGGATGTATTTCTCCGTGGAATCTTCCGCTCTATTTATTCACATGGAAAATTGCTCCTGCTCTTGCTTCGGGAAATTGCGTGATTGCAAAGCCAAGTGAAATTACACCGATGACCGCTTACCTGCTTTCCGAATTATGTATTGAAGCCGGACTGCCGAAAGGTGTGTTGAATATTGTTCACGGATTGGGCCCAAAAGCGGGAGCAGCCATTATTAAGCATCCGAAAATCCCAGCCATCAGTTTCACGGGCGGAACAAAAACAGGAGAGTGGATTGCGCGCACAGCCGCGCCTATGTTCAAAAAACTTTCGCTCGAACTCGGGGGAAAAAATCCCAACATCGTTTTTGCCGATTGCAATTTCGAGGAAGCCGTAAAGACATCTGTCAATGCCGCCTTCAGCAACCAGGGAGAAATCTGTTTAACCGGCTCGCGCATTTTCATCGAGAAAAATATCTATGACAAATTCAAGGAAGCATTTCTCAAACGCGTTTCCACGCTCACCGTTGGCGACCCGCTCGATGACAACAGCCGCATGGGCGCCATCGTGAGCAAGCCGCATATCGAAAAAATTCTTTCTTACATTGAGCTTGCGAAACAGGAAGGCGGAAAAATTTTGTGCGGAGGAAATCAGTTACACCTCAGCGGAAAAAATGCAAATGGTTTTTTTATTGAGCCGACAGTAATTGAAGGATTGTCGTACGATTGCCGGACAAACCAGGAAGAAATTTTCGGACCGGTGGTCACGCTGGCTCCGTTTGAAACCGAAGAAGAAGTTTTGAAGTACGCCAACTCCACCACGTATGGTTTGGCAGCAACCCTCTGGACGGAAAACCTCACACGCGCTCACCGCGTAGCTGCTAATCTGCAAAGCGGAATCATCTGGATAAACTGCTGGCTCTTCCGCGATTTGCGCACTCCCTTTGGCGGAATGAAAAATTCCGGCATCGGGCGCGAAGGCGGTTTCGAAGCGCTGAAGTTTTTTACGGAGGAGAAAAATGTCT
>DATDOJ010000343.1:0-3394 GCA_035293345.1 Bacteroidia bacterium | reverse complement strand
ATGACTTGTTGTGGTGTAAGAAAGGATTCCATCTGTTACCCCGTTCTTACGTTTTATCTTTCCTATTCTTATTAATACGTCACAAATTTTATTAACTGTCAATTGTCAATCTTACGTATTTTCAATCAGCATTGGTATAAGCCGGTTCAGCACTTCATACAAAAGCATTCTCATGAACAAAGACCTTTCATATAAATTCTTTACTGCGCAACAGCGTGGCGCTGTGACGCAACTCCGTCATAGAAGTACGGAACGCTGTGCGGGAAGTACGGAATTCTTTGAGAGAAGTACGGAACGCTGTGCTGGAAGTGCGGAATTCCATGAAAGATGTACGTCACAGCGTGGCGCTGTGACGGAACAGCGCGTTGCTGTGACGCAACACCGTGAAAGAAGTACGGAAGACAGTGAAAGAAGTGCGGAATTCCGCGGGAGAAGTACGGAACTCTGTGCGGGAATCGGGAATTCTTTGAAGAAAGTACGGAACTCCATGAGAGAAGTGCGCAACTCCGCTGGAGAAGTAGGGAATTCTGTCGGGGAATTAAGAATTCTGCCACAGAATTCCGTCACAGCGGGGCGCTGTGACGCGCTGTTCAGGATGAAATCATTAAAATGAGCATAAAACCGAACAATCATAACCCAAAACCCAAAACAAAACGCACCTGTTACCTTAATCACAGAAACGTGTTCGTATCTTATTCACATAGTGTGTAGTAGGTAAATCACAGAATTGTATGTTTGTAAAAATATTTTTTTGTAAAATAAAATTTATCTTATGCCATATACTCTTGATTCGTTGAAATGGAAAATAAAACTTAAAGGGCAAAAAGAACTTACAGGATTCTTTGTAACTTTTGATGTTAAAAATTCGATTATAACATCTCCTTATCCTCTTGGATTCCATTTTGCTTTTTGTCCGAATATGCATGTGCAAGAATTTAATTCAGTTAAAGAGCCATTCGTAGAAAAACCATCTTATATTATTCAATTTAACCTATCAGATATTGAAAAGTTAGAACTAATCATTCCTCCTACAATTTAATGCCGACAATTGCTGTCTGCTGTTCATTAAGAATCAAATCAATAATTCCTTCTCCCCTCAAATCACTGAGCGCAAAAAGCAATTGTGGCTCTCGCATTGCTTTTAACATCATCCAATGGCTTAGCATTTTTTCAGAACACAATTCATTGTATGACATTTCATTCCCGTATTTTCTTAAAGTTGAAATAATAAGAAAATAAAATGGCATCTGATACGATATTCTCATTCCGGTATATTGCGGGGCTTCTGTGATTAAGGTAACAGGTGCGGACAGGGATGTTTCTGAAGATGATTTTGAGTTTGTTTTCATGGGTTTAAAAAATTAAAGGTTAATATTTATGCGGCTTTTCTTTTTCTTGGATAAACGATTTTCTTCACTTCTTTCACCGGCTTATACTGCACCAGGCATTTGCTCCGTGACAATGCGGTTTTCATATATTCGGCAAACATCAATTTGCGATAGAGTCAAGCACTCCTTTTGAAATAGTTTCTCCAGAGTTTTAATGCGCCAACCGGAATAAATGTTTCAAGGTGGCGCGCAGAATATTCATACGAATCAATCTCGCCCGGTCGCTCCCAGTGTCCTTGAATATTTGCCTGCACAAAAAGTACCCCCATTAGATTTGCTATTGTTTCTTTGGTGTAGCGTTGCTCCATTTCTTTTTTTGTATGGATGAACTTTTGAATTTCGTGAACAAATTTAACCAGTTCATGAATAGATACTCGCCTGCCCTCTCCCATACTTTTTGTTTCCACAAAACGAATTATTCGCAATACGAGTATTGCATCTTCTCCCAATTCAAATTTAATTTTCTTTCCTTTGCTTTCTGTGATTAAGGTAACAGGTGCGGACAGGGATGTTTCTGAAGATGGCCTTGGGTTTGTTTTCATGGGTTTGTATTTAGTTGGTTAGTAAGATATTTATGCAAGATTAAACTTTTACGCACCTATTACCTTAATCACAGAAACGTGTTCGTATCTTATTCACAGAGCATGTAGTATTGAAATCACAGAATTGTAGTTTTGGGGAAAGTTTTCTTATGCCAACATTTACAAATGAAAATCCTGAACATGTTATAGCGGGTCTTAGCAGGAAAGTTTTAGATTTAAAAACATGGATATTTAAAGATGGATTTGATAACCTATCCGAAATCTCATTGGGGATTTCTTTTAATGTTATGCAAAATGTTAATGGGAAAACTGTTAAGAAAGCTGTTCCCAGCAATCCCCCAAGTATATCATTTGACAGGGGGATTGAAAACAATAAAACCAAGAGAGTGTTATTTAGATTTTCCATTGATGTTCCTGATAACTGTGAAAGCATAGTTCTACGAATAGATTCAAGCTACCCTTTTGAGGTGTTTTCTCCAATATCGTAATACGCCTTCTGGAATAATAGTAAATGCATCTACCATTGAATATTCGTATGTGTTTATTTTCCCTTGTCGTTGCCAGTGTGCTTGGACTAAAAATCTTACTTGAATAACATCAAGTAACATTGATAATGTTTGTTCAGTATAGCGTTGCTGCATTTCCTTTTTTGTGTGGATGTTTTTTTGCAAGCGATGAACATACTTAACGAGTTCTTGAATAGGAACTTTCCTGCCTTCTGCAAAACTTCTTGTTTGCAAATAATTTATTATTCTCAAAACCAATAATGCATCTTCTCCCAATTCAAATTTAATTTTCTTTCCTTTGCTTTCTGTGATTAAGGTAACAGGTGCGAAACAAAATGAAAAGAAAACCCTATTTACCCACCCGCGAACAGGAACGCGTAATTTGGCTGAACACTTTTGCCTCAAAACTGCCCGGCTATGCTGCCATGTTTAACATATCGGCAGGCGATGTTATTATTGTAACAGCCATGGCGCTCATCTATGCCTATATAATAGGATTAGTAGTGCAAAGCCGTCAATTTATCGAAGACCTGACTAAGTTTAAAGACCGGCTCAGCTTTTCACCCTCAGGCACCACGCTGGGACCGCTTCCTGTGCAGACCCCGGGAGTTGCGCCAGCGCTGACCGAAGCCGGCATATTCACTTTTATAGGAGGCATTGTTACAGGCATAAAAAGCAAAAAGTCGGTTTACACCGAAGGCATTGGCGAAGACCTCGGCATCATAGGCGATGATACCACTTTTATTCCTGATGATTACCTTCCCGTTTTAGCAGGCAAGGCAATGCCGGGCAGCGTAAAAATTTCGTTTCAAAAAGAGGGGGTCGAAGCCATGTCCATTTACAGCCACCCCGTTGGCAGCACCGACCCTGACGCATGGGAACATCTCGCTAACGACCATCATTCGCCCTATCACGACACGCGCGCACTGGCAGTGGCGGGCAAGCCCGAAGTGCGCGA
>DATDOJ010000342.1:0-12225 GCA_035293345.1 Bacteroidia bacterium | reverse complement strand
AAATAGGAAACAATAATTCTACGTAGCGAAAACAACTTCTATCTTTGCCGAATGGGAAGGATTATCGCTATTGACTACGGATTGAAACGCACAGGAATTGCCGTGAGCGATTCAGACGGAGTCATTGCTTTCCCTCTTGAAACGGTGAGTTCGAAAGAAACAATTTTATATTTGAAAAAATATTTAATGAAGGAAAAAGTGGATTGCATTGTAGTAGGGATGCCGCGGCAAATCAACGGGAGCGATTCTTCGATTGCGCAGCAGGTAAGAGAATTTATCCGTGAGGTAAAAAATAAAATTCCAAATGTTGAAGTAAAAGAAGAAGACGAGCGATACACTTCTGTGCTTGCAAAACGCACGCTGATTGATTCGGGCGTGAAGAAAATGCAGAGGAGAGATAAGTCGCTGGTTGATGTGACGAGTGCTACGATTCTTCTGCAAGGATATCTGGAAAAAAGGTTTAGGGATTAGAGTTTAAAATTAACAAACACCTGTACTCCAAACAACCCTAAACCCTAAACCCTGAACAAGAATTTTAAAAATGATACTGCCTATTATCGCCTACGGAGATACAATTCTGAAAAAGAAAACGGAGGCAATCCCCAAAGATTATCCGCGCCTTGCAGAAATCATTATTGATATGTTTGATACCATGTATCAAGCAAAAGGCGTGGGGTTGGCAGCTCCGCAAATCGGATTATCCATCCGGCTATTTGTTGTTGATGCCGCGCCTTTTGCTGAAGACGATGAGGTGTTAAAAAATTTTAAAAGGGTCTTTATCAACACGCAGATGGTGAAGGAAGTTGGTGCCAAGTGGAAGTTTAACGAAGGATGCCTCAGCATACCCGGAGTGAGGGAAGATGTGTTCCGTAAGCAGGAGATTGAAATAGAGTACATGGATGAAAATTTTGTAAAGCACAAAGAAGAATTTGACGGGACAGCCGCACGAATCATTCAGCATGAATATGACCACATTGAAGGAGTCCTGTTCACCGACAGAATTTCAGCAATGAGAAGGCAGTTAATCCGGGGTTCGCTGAAAAATATTTCCATCGGGGATGTGGAGGTGGATTACAAAATGCGTTTCCCGGTGAAGAAGAGCAGCACGGTAAAGTAAATTCCATTTGTTATTTTTGGTGTCGAAAAGAAATTAGAAAATAACCCTGACAATGAAAAAGAGATCCAGCATTTTGCTTTCAGCAATATTATTTTTCCTATGCTCCTGCCAGCCGGAGAACGAACGCATGGCAGAGAAGATTAAAGAGACGGAAAAAAAGTTAGTGAACGATTCAACCAAGATGATGAACCGTCCGCTGGCTGAAGAGCAGTTGAAAGCTTACTCCGAATTCACCGATAAGTTTCCGGATGACAAACGCAGCGAAGAATTTCTTTACAAAGCTGCCGACCTTGCCAACGGAATGGGAAAGACAGCCGAAGCGCTTGAGCTTTATCACCGCTTCTGCGAAAAATATCCTGCCAGTTCAAAGGCAGCTTACGGGCTTTTTCTCCAGGCATTTATTTACGAAAACCAATTGAAGAATCTCGATAAAGCAAAAGAACTTTACACCTTGTTTCTCACCAAATATTCTTCTCACGAACTGGCAAAGGATGCAAAATTCTCTCTCGACAATCTCGGCAAGAGTGAGGATGAGTTGATTAAAATGTTTGAAGAGAAAAATAAAGATGCGAACGCATCTGCGAAATAATCATCACTCTTCAAACTCTTCCGTTAAAATATTTTCCAGTTCCTCCGGGTTTATGCGAACGCGAATCTGTCCTTCGTGAGCTAAAGAGATTTCCCCGGTTTCTTCGGAGACAACGATGGCAGTTGCATCACTCTGCTCTGTGATTCCGATGGCAGCTCGGTGGCGCAAACCGAGATGTGCGGGCAGATCAATATTTTCTGAAACAGGTAGAACGCAGCGCGCAGCTTTTATTCTGTCGTTTACGATGATTGCAGCGCCATCGTGCAACGGACTGTTCTTCGCAAAAATATTTTCAAGAAGACGTTTAGACAGAATTGCATCAAGTATATCTCCGGTGTTGGAATAAAATTTCAGCTCCGATGATTTTGCAATGACAATGATGGCTCCCGTTTTTTCTTTCGACATTTCGCGGCATGCTTTCACTATGGCGGAAATATTCAGACCGCCACTTTTCTGAAGCTGCCAGTTCCACGGAAGTAGTTGGCGCGTGTAAGCATTGCGCGTTAGAAAACTGTTCGTGCCGAGCATGACAAGAAATCTCCGCACCTCTTGCTGAAAGACAATGATGAGTGCAATGAAACCCAAACCCATGAACTGACCTAAGATGGTTCCAAGTAATTGCATCTTCAGCACTTTCACGAAGATGAGATAGAGCACATAAACAGAAAGCAGCCCGATGAAAATATTTATAGCGACACCGCCTCGCAGCAATGAATAAAGTTTGTAAAGCAGAAATGCCACAATGCTGACATCAATAATGTCAATCAGGCGGATGGTGAGAAAACCGATTTTAAATAAATCCATTCTTTAATTAGTTAGTAGTCGGGAGTTCGGAGTTCGGAGACGATGTGTGCAACGAAGTTACAACTTTGATAACTTCTACTGCTTCTTTTACATCATGCACACGCAAAATGTTTGCGCCTTTCATTAATGCAATCGTATTGAGAGCAGTTGTGCCGTTCAATGAACCTGCAGCGGACACATTCAGAAGTTTACCAACCATTGACTTGCGCGACAAACCGCAGAGGATTGGCAACTCAAACATTCTGAAAAGTTCGAGGTTACTAAGCAGCGTATAATTATGTTCCAGCGTCTTCCCGAAACCGAAACCGGGGTCAAGGATAATATCATTTATACCAAGTGAACGGAGTGCGGAAATCTTTTCCGAAAAATAATTCATCACTTCTTCGGTGATGTTTTTATATGAGGGAGATTTCTGCATTGTCTCAGGCGTGCCTTGCATGTGCATTAAGATATACGGAACATTATACCGTGCAATCACTTCAAACATTTTCTCATCCAACGTTCCTCCTGAAATATCATTGATGATTGAAGCGCCTTCATTGATTGCGGCTTCTGCAACGGCAGCGTGATAAGTATCAACAGAGAAAATTGCTTCAGGGAAATTCTTTTTCAGATTCTTTAAAACAGGAATCACTCTTTCAGTTTCTGTTTTTGCATCAATGCGTGTTGAGCCGGGGCGGGTGGATTGTCCGCCAATGTCAATGATGGCGGCTCCCTGTTTAATCATTTCTTCAGCATGAAGAAGCATCTTGCGCTTGTCTGTGTATTGCCCGCCATCGTAAAAGGAATCATCAGTGATGTTGAGAATGCCCATTACTTTCGGTGTAGATAAATCGAGCAGGCGACCGCTGCAATTGAGAAACTTTTTAAAATGCATTTTGATAAATAAAATAAAAAATCCTTCGACTCCGCTCAGGATGACTTTCAATGTCACACTGAGCGGAGTCGAAGTGTCTTGGTTCTATAAATAATGTATCTTTCGCCACCTATGATAAATGAAATTATTTCTGTGAACACATCCGAACAATTCGACACGCGAGCTGCTTCTTGCAAAGATATTTTTATTCAGAAGATGAGCGACTACGGTAATGCGTGGCGCGTGTTGCGCGTTAGCTCGCTTACCGACCAGGTGTTCATTAAAGCACAGCGCATCCGAACGATTGAGGAAACAGGCGAGCAGCTTGTGGAAGACGGAATTGCATTAGAGTTTATGGGTGTTGTCAATTACGCTGTCATTGCGTTGATTCAATTGGAACTTGGAAGTCATATCGAGCAGAATATTCCTGAAATAGATTCCGAAGTTGTGCTTGCACATTTTGACAAGCACATTGCAGAGGCGCGGCAACTAATGGTAAACAAAAACCACGACTATGGAGAAGCATGGCGCAAGATGCGCACCAGTTCATTCACTGATTTAATCCTGATGAAACTCCAGCGTGTGCGGCAGATTGAAGACAACGATGGAAGGACCATTGCTTCCGAAGGCATCGCAGCGAATTTTTATGACATTATCAACTACGCAATATTCGCACTCATTAAACTCAGCGAATAGCGCCTCTTTGAATTATTAACTTTCAACTTTGAACTTTTTCTGATATGCGTAATACCCTCACCACCATTTCCCGAATTCTCGTAGGAGTTCTTTTCATCATCTCCGGGTTCATCAAGGCGAATGACCCGCTTGGGTTTGCTTATAAGCTCGATGAATACTTTGTCGTGTTTCACACAGAATGGATGAGCAGCGTGTCGCTCTATCTCTCCATGTTCATCTGTGTGTTTGAAGTGGCGCTCGGATTTGCGCTGCTCCTCGGAGCAAAGATTCGCGCTGTTGCCTGGTCGCTCTTACTTATGATTTTGTTTTTCACTTTCCTCACGTTCTACTCGGCATATTTTGATGTAGTGAAGGATTGCGGATGTTTTGGCGATGCGCTTCATCTCACTCCGTGGCAGTCGTTCACTAAAGATGCTGTGCTGCTGGTTTTGATTTTAATCATCTTCATTAACAGGAAAAATATTTCTTCGCTGTTGGGCGAGAAGGCAAGTAACCTGGTTGCATACACATTCATGCTCGTTTCGTTTTTCTTTACTCTTTATTGTTACCGCCATCTTCCGGTGATTGATTTCCGTCCGTATGCTGTGGGAAAAAATATTCTGGAGGGAATGACGCTTCCTCCCGATGCAAAGCAGACAATCACGGAAATGATTTTCATCTACGAGAAGGATGGAAAGAAAGTTGAACTAAACACGGAACAACTCAAGACCATTGACGAAACCTACAAGTTTGTTGACCGCAAAGACAAAGTCATCCAGCAGGGCGATGTGCCGCACATTCACGACTTCAATATGTATGATGATGACGGGGCTGACTACAAAGAAGAATTTCTTTCCTTTCCCGGATATAAATTCATGCTTGTTGCCTATGACATCAACAAGAGCGATGAAAATGTTCAGCATAAGATTAATGACTTTGCAGCGCTTTGCCAGAAGGAAAAAATTCCTTTCATTGGCTTGTCGGGTTCGGTGGCGAAAGACATTGATGTTTTCCGCCACGAGCATAACTCGATGTTCAATTATTACCAATGCGACATGACCACGCTGAAAACGATTATCCGTTCCAACCCCGGGTTGGTGCTGCTGAACGGAGCAACGGTTGTTGCAATCTGGCACTACAACGACTTTCCTTCTTTTGATGAAGTGAAGGGGAAGCATTTATCGAAAATAATTCTTGCACCCGCTTTAGAGAATTAAAGAAGCGGATGATTGAAAAGGAAGTATAGCTATCAACATATTTCCGATTCCTGATATCAATCATATTTTCTTTGCCATTATTTTCCATACTTCGCAGGAGCGAAATAAATCATCTCATGTTCGGGTTGCAAAAAATATTTTCTGATGGCGCTTTTGTTAATAGCCAAAGCGCTTCGGGCATTTCCCAAAGCACTCTCGATAATACCCAAAGCACTCCGGATAATATTCAGAGTACTCTTGCTAATGCCCAGAGTACTCTTGATAATACCCAGAGCACTCTGGATAATACTTATAGTACTCTGAGTAATAGAAATAGTACTCTGAATAATAAAAATAGTGCTTTGGATAAAAGAAATAGTACTATTTCAAATTAAAATAGTTGTATTTGAGCAAATTTCGAGCAAATTCATAAAACCCCAATCACATGACCAATTTCATTCAAAAACTGATTACCCGCCTCAACGCGCTCAAATCGGGCATAACACTTAATGCTGCCAAGTGGCTGAACCAGCCCGTAACCACAGTCATCATTACCGATGCCGTGCAGGACCTCACCGACAAAGACAATGAAATAGAAACCGCCAAAGATGCCCTGAGCACCACGCGGTCGCAGGGACGGACGCTGGCAAACACCCACGAAGGACTGGCAGACCAAACCGAAAACCTGGCGCTCGGCATTCATCAGTCCACGCCCGAAAAGTTAGTTGAATATAACATCAGTCAGCGCAAAACACCCGTGCCCAAAAACCCTCCGGGCATGGCAGTGATTGCTTCGCTCAAAGATGACAGCGATGGCATCGGCTTTGTCATCACCACCCAGGCGCTCGCTGATGCCGAAACGTTCGACATCGAGCGCGCTGTTACCGAAGCCGATGTAATGACAGCAACCGATTTCTCTCACATCAAGACCACGCAGAAACTGACATACATTGACGATGATGTAATCACCGGCAAGCGCCATCATTACCGCGTGCGCGCCTCCAACCGCAAGGGCAGCGGTCCGGTGAGCGCAAGCATGAGCGCCATTCAATAAGGAATTAGTTGTGAGTAGGGAGTTCGGAATGTGCGCGTCTCCGAACTCCGAACTATTTACTCCCTGACTAAAAAGGATATTGAATAATTTTTTTATTGTAATATTGTGTGGAATAATTTTTACAGTTTAAAAAAATTAAAATCATGAAAAGAAATTTAATCAAGAAAACTTTGGTTGTTGCAACCATTTTATTCTTCTCCCTGCAGTATGCAAGTGCAGCGAATTATTATTGGGTAGGCGGCACAGGCAACTGGAGCAATTACGCTGCACACTGGGCAACAACATCGGGCGGAAATGTTTTTCACACGCAGGTTCCCACTTCGTTTGACAATGTTTATTTCGATGCCAACTCATTCCCGGGTCCCGCGCAAATCGTTACCAACGACACCACCATCGCTTACTGCCGCGACATGGACTGGACAGGAGCAACCAATAATCCCGTTTATGAAGCGGTGAATTCAACTATCGAACTTAAAGTGTTCGGTTCATTTACACTTAATCCGATTATAAATTTCAGCTTCAACGGCAAGCTTACTTTCACGTCTTTCAATGCCGGTAAAACGATTGCGACATTCGGAAGAGTGCTGCAATGCCCGATTGAATTTAATGGCGCGGGTGGGGAATGGACGTTGTTGGATTCGCTGACATCATTATTGGAAATTAAACTCACCTATGGTACATTGAGAACAAATGATAATAATATCAGGTGTCGTAATGTTGTTTCCTATAATACTAATGCACGGGCTTTCTACCTGGGAACATCTACCGTCAAGATGACCCTGTCATGGTTTATTTCCCGTTCAATAGTTCTTGATGCTGATAGTTCCATCATAAGATTAAATGATGGCGGGGGGTTTCATTCTGAAGGGCATACCTATAATATTATCCAATGGGATTCTACAAGTAGCAGCAGTCAAAATATTCTTAAATATGATAGCATGAGAATCAATAAAGTTATTTCCTATAATTCGGCTTCGAATTCAAGATTAAAAATTACATGTATAGGATGTCAAATTGATACAGTGCTGGCTTTTAGTGTTTATGAAACCAACTGGCCGGGTCGAAATAATAAAATGAATTATATTTCTGTGCACTACGATGCCGTGATTTATAACAGTGGTATTAATTCTTCTTATTTTGGTGATAGCATTAATAGAATGAATGTCACCGGAAATATTTTTTTGGGGAATTACAGTGGAGCAAGAAATTTTATAAGCAATCTGACAGCAGGAGGTTACATGACAATTGGGTACGGTAATCCAGCTTACATAAATCGCCAAACTTTTGACACATGCACGGTTGGCGGCAATGCAAGCATTCTTTCCCCGAGTAACCGTCTTGGAATTTTCAGCATGACACCGGGCAAAACACTCACATTAAGAAATGACAGTACAAATTATATTGATTCACTAATTGCAACCGGCACCCCGGGTTTTCCGATACAAATAATTTCATCTGACCTCGGTCATGCTGCCAATGTTGTTATCCAGGAAGACCTTTGCACGGATTACCTGTACATACATGCCGTGCATGCCAGCGGTAATCCTGCTTTGTATGTCGGCTCTAACAGCAATGATGTAAATAATAACACAGGTTGGATTTTCAGTAACTGCATTACAGGAATTGAAGAAAATAATTTTCAGGAATCAGTTTTAATTTATCCGAATCCTGCCACAAATGAACTAAGAGTTCAAAGTTCAAAGTTCAACGTTGAGAGCGTTGAGGTTTATGATGTGGTGGGAGAAAGATGCCTCACCCTAACCCTCTCCAAAGGAGAGGGACCTGCTTCGATTAATGTTTCGAAGTTAGCACCGGGAATTTATTTTGTGAAAGTGAGATGGGAGAAAGAAGAGCGGGTTGCGAAATTTGTGAAGCAATAATTTTTCTTTGATAATCGGAAAAGGTTTAGGTTATTTGTGGTTCAGAAATAAAAACAAAAAATTATGGCAGACACACAATCAGAAAAGATGAAAGTATTGCAGCTCACCATTGACAAGCTGGAAAAAACCTACGGCAAAGGCACGGTGATGAAACTGGGCGACAACGCGATTGAACCGGTGGAAACAATTTCGACCGGCTCCATTTTGTTAGACCATGCGCTGGGAGTGGGCGGACTGCCCAAAGGAAGAGTGATTGAAATTTACGGACCGGAGGCGTCAGGGAAAACAACGCTGGCGATTCATGCTATTGCAGAGTCGCAGCGCAAAGGCGGCATCGCGGCAATGATTGATGCCGAGCATGCGTTCGACAGAGCTTATGCGCAGAAACTTGGTGTTGACATCGAGAACCTCCTGATTTCGCAGCCCGACAACGGGGAGCAGGCGCTTGAAATTGCGGACAACCTGATTCGTTCGGGCGCGATTGATATTCTCGTGATTGATTCTGTGGCTGCGCTCACACCGAAGAGCGAAATAGAAGGGGAGATGGGCGATTCGAAAATGGGATTGCAGGCGCGGCTGATGTCGCAGGCACTGCGCAAACTGACGGCAAGCATCAGCCGGACGAAATGCTGCTGCATATTCATTAACCAGCTTCGGGAAAAAATCGGTGTGATGTTCGGCAACCCGGAAACAACAACGGGCGGAAATGCGCTGAAGTTTTATGCTTCGGTTCGTTTGGACATACGCAGAATAGGTCAAATCAAAGATGCGGACACTGCTGTGGGCAACCGCACACGTGTGAAAGTGGTGAAGAACAAAATGGCTCCTCCGTTCCGCACGGCTGAGTTTGACATTATGTTCGGAGAAGGAATTTCGAAGACGGGAGAAATTGTTGACGTGGGCGTGGAGAAAAATATCATCAAGAAAAGCGGTTCGTGGTTCAGCTATGGGGAGTCGAAACTTGCACAGGGCAGAGATGCAGTGAAGCAATTGCTGCTCGACAATCCTGAGCTGAGCGATGAGATTGAAAAGAAGATTCGCGAGGCGCTGGCGGAGCCGGCACAGTAGTTTTTGGAACGCAGATTATCATGATGATTAAGATAAGTTATGATATCTTATCAGCGCAAATCATAACCATCATAAGAAATCTGCGTTCCCCTTTTTTCTTAATCCTTCTTTCAGCTTTCTTTCTCTTCGGTTGCGGAACAAAAAAACCGGGGAAAGAATATTCACTTAATGACAGCACAAAAAATTCTGTTGAGCAACTGACTGAACTGATTAAGCAGAATCCGGATGGAGGGGATTTATTTTTTTACCGCGCTGCGCTGTATTTGAAAAACGGAAACAGCAGCGGTGCATTAAACGATATGCTTGCCGCTGTCGCCATTGACTCTACGAAGCCGGAATATTTTCTTCAGCTTGGGGATGTTTATTTTTCGAAGCTGTTTATTGCACAGGCGGTTTCTTCTTTTGAAAAATGTATTTCGCTCGACAGCAAAAATATTTCTGCTGAAATGAAGCTGGCGGAATTATTTCTCTACCTGAAAAAATATAATGATTGTCTCCGGCATGCAGACAATGCGCTGCGCATTGACAAGACCAACGCCAAAGCATATTTTATCAAAGGGTATATGTTTAAGGAAAGCGGAGATACATCGAGAGCCATGTCTAGTTTCCAGACAGCGGTGGAACAGAAGCCAGAATATTTTGACGCATACCTTCAGCTTGGAAATCTGTTCGCACTGAAAAAGAATTCCCTCGCGCTTCAATATTATGATAAAGCGTTACAACTTCGTAGGAATAATCCGGAAGTATTGTATGGAGTTGCGATGTATTACCAGGAAAATGACAATGTTGATACAGCAGAAGTGCTGTACGGGAAAATTCTTGAGTCAACACCCGATTATAAAGAGGCGTTGTTTAATCTTGGTTATATCAATCTCATTTACAAAAATGATTTTTCAAAGGCGCTGGATTATTTTGCCGCTGTCACCCGTCTCGATACGAATGATGTGCGAGCCGTTTACAACCGAGGGCTTTGCTTTGAAAAGCTGAAAAGGAAAGACATGGCGGAAAACGATTACCGTCATGCGCTCAAGCTTTCTCCTGAATATGAATTTGCGAAAGAAGGATTAGAGAGGTTGGGAAAAAAAAATTAACCGCAGAGAGACGCGGAGAAAAAGGAAAACCGCAGAGAAAGTATTACTTGTAAAAACACTGCGGAACTCAGCGAATCCTTTGCCCCCGATAGTTATCGGGGTGCGTTTAAATTTTGCTTAAGGTCGCGGAGGCGAACAAGGGTCGCAGCCGAAGCGGAGGTTGATGTGGCACAATTTTTTTTCTCCATTGATTATTTCCACTTCCCCGAAAATGCTTTTCATCCACTGCTTGCAATCAGGGTTGAAATTGACAATGGCTGACTGGTCGTAATTTCTGCTCATGTAAACAAAATATTTTCCTGCCCGCATTCGCTTTTTAAAATTTCCGTTTTTATCGGAGACGAGCTTGTAAATAAATTTTCCTCCATTTTTTCTTGCCAGATAAATAGTGGTATTCGGCAACGGGCGAAGTGAATCATACATAGCAAGCATTTCTTCACTCGGTCTTGCTCCCCCGCAATAGCGCTGATTGAAAAGCAGCGTTCCTTTCACGTTATTAAATGGAGGAAGTGAATCCGTTGACTGCGCGTTTGTACTGAAACAAAAAAGCAAAAAGCAAAAGGCAAAAAGCAAAAAATAAAGTTCAACTACCGGTTTTCTCACAGTGAATTCGAAATTGGTATTTCGATGGAATCAGTTCGCCATCTCCGACATAAACTTGATGCGCATCAGGCGGATATCATCCATCGAGTAATCGCTTTCACCAAGTTCTTTCAGCGCTTCATCGGGTGAATCCGTTTCAGCCGTTCTGAAATAATCGTACACTTCCTGCTGGCGGTCTTTGTCAATAATTTCGTTGATGTAATAGTTGATGTCAACTTTTGTACCTGATGCAACGATGCTCTCAATTTCTGAAAGCAGTTCGCTTAGCGGAACATTTTTCGCTTTCGCCATGTCATCGAGAATAACTTTGCGGTCAATGTTCTTGATGATGGCGACTTTCATCTGCGATTTATTGGCAACCGATTTCACCACGAAATCCATCGGGCGTTCGATTTCATTTTCTTCTACATACTCCTTGATGAAATCCAAAAACGGTTTTCCGAATTTCATCGCCTTTCCCATCCCGACACCTGTGATCTTTGAAAGTTCATCCATCGTTATCGGATACTGAATAGCCATTTCTTCGAGCGAAGGATCCTGGAACACGACAAACGGAGGAACATTTTTCTGCTTGGCGATTTTCCTTCGCAGATCTTTCAGCGCTGCAAAAAATTCTTCGTCCACCGCAGCCGTTCCGCCACCGCCTGCTCCGATGAAATCATCATCCTCATCTGTTTCGGTGTTGCTGTAATCCACGTCTTCAACAATCCGGACTTCGTGTGGCTTCTTCAGAAATGCTTTTCCGGTATCCGTCAATTTTAATGTGCCATAAGTTTCAATTTCTTTTTTCAGGAAACCTTTGAAAACGGTTTGACGCACCACTCCTGTCCAGAACCGTTCGTCTTTTTCATTGCCTGCTCCAAACACTTCGAGTTTGCTGCCACGATACGTACGGATGTGCTGGTTTTCTTTTCCAATCAAAAGCTGAACGATATTTTCCATATCGAATTTTTCCTTGATGGCTTTGACGGCTTCAATGACAAGACACATTTCCTCCTGTGCATCAAAACTCTTTTTCGGGTGCTTACAGTTGTCGCAGTTGCCGCACTTTTCTTTATCGTAACTCTCACCGAAATAATGAAGCAGAATTTTTCTCCGGCACATGGCTGACTCAGCAAACGCCATCGTCTCAACCAAAAGTTGTCCTCCGATTTCCTGCTCAGCCACCGGCTTCTTCACCATGAATTTTTCGAGCTTCTCTATGTCTTTGTAACTGTAGAAAGTCACGCACAGCCCTTCTCTTCCGTCACGACCTGCGCGACCGGTTTCCTGGTAATATCCTTCGAGTGATT
>DATDOJ010000341.1:0-6068 GCA_035293345.1 Bacteroidia bacterium | reverse complement strand
ACGTTGTCATTGTATAGAAAAAGGATATGCAAAGGTCGTGATAAATAATGAGTAGAAAAATCTGTTCTGCTCCTCACGCTAATCCCATCCCCTCTATCCGGCTGAAAGGCGTGGGGTGTTCCAGGATGTGGAATTAAGTTAGCATCTTTGTATAGGAAATTTTAAACTCATTAACAATGAAAACAAAACTCATCCTCACAGCAACGCTTGTTTTTATTTCTCTTCATGCATTCGCCCAGGGCGGATGGACAGTTTGCAATCTTCCTCCTATTACTGGTGGTCGTGTGGATGATATTTTTATGCTCGACACTCAAACAGGATATGCAGTATGTGGTTTATATATTCTTAAGACAACTGATGGAGGCAATAACTGGTTTACAGTTAACAGCGATACAGCCCAGTGTCGCTCAGTTGAATTCATTAATGCCCAGAAAGGATTTGTTGGCGCATTTAATGCCACCCCTCCATTTTTTAACAGAGTTCTTCGAAAAACTCTTGATGGCGGGGCATCATGGACAGACCTGACTATGCAAATAGACCCACGGGCAAGAGGCGGAATATGCGGGCTGGCAATTCCCGATTCAAATACAATATACGGCTGCGGAAATTATTACCAGGATTCCGCTTACATCGTCAAATCAATAGATGGCGGAAACACCTGGAGCTTTATTGATATGCATACTTACGCAACACATCTTATTGACATGTATTTTCTCAATAAAGACACCGGCTTTGCTACGGGCACCGGTCTGCCGCCATTGCGAACGGCTGTAATCCTTTATACTACAGACGGAGGACAAACATGGGTATATAAGTTTCAGAACACGATTGCCACAGAATGGTGCTGGAAAATTCAGCACCTGACAGACCAGATTTATTTTGCATCAATCCAGGATGCAACAATTGTTCCTCCTCAGATATTAAAATCAACGGATGGAGGAATGAACTGGAATGTTCAAATCGTAGATACCGCCTATCATAATATCCAGGGAGTGGGTTTCATTGATTCTTTAAAGGGATGGACAGGGGGTGGCATTAATATTTCTTTCGCATCAAATGATGGTGGTTTGACTTGGGACACAATGAATATTTGCCCTGCAATGAACCGGGTTTTTAAAGTTAATGACACATTGTTATTTGCAACGGGCTGGCAAATTTGGAAATATAGTTCTGCATCAACAGGAATAACTCCGGCAGTAGGAGAAGTTCCTCAATACGCCTCACTGAATTGCAATCCTAATCCGGCAAGCAAAAGCTTAACGATGGAGGTTACTCTTTCCAAAGCAACTCATGCGCTAATTGTTTTACTTGATGAAACCGGAAGACGGATTAAACTTATTGATAACACCGATAAGCCGAAAGGTGTTTATCAATATCAACTGAACACTGATAAGCTAAGTAAGGGAATTTACTATGTCGTTTTAAAGACACACGAAGATCAACAAACAGTGAAAGTGGTTGTCAGTCATTAAAATGAAAAAATATTTTCTCTCCTCTCCACATAATTTCTAATCCCGCACTAATCCCCAACAAATTTTTTTCTTTCCAACCCTTTCACGGGCGCGGTGCAGGGCATGGCGACCGCCTCTCTCTCTCTCTCTCTCTCTCTCTCTCTCCCCGCGCTGTCATGCTGAGCGGAGTCGAAGCATTTTATTTATCTATGTTAATCTGTGCAATCTGTGGCAACATTTTTTTTTCTAACACTAACACAGCATTTGCTTCCTCATCCCTCACATCCTATCTTTGTAATAAATAATTTTTAATGAAAGCACTGATAATAAGTATTGACAACGAATCATCGCTTAAAAAATTAATTGCGTTTGCAAAGAAGCTGCGGCTCAGGACGAAATTGGTTGAGGCAGACGATGCTGTGCAGGAGCACGATGACTGGATGAAGTTGGGAATGCAAAATCTTGCGAAGGCATACGGCAATGACGAACCGGATATTGATAACCTCGCTGTGAAAGAACCGAACCCTGAATATAATCCATGGAAGCAGGGAGCGTTGTAAAGATTGCTTTTGTACAGGCGGACAACAAAATAAAATTTCGTCCTGCTGTTATCCTCAAGGAGTTTAAGCCATACCATGATTATTTAGTTTGCGGCATCAGCAGCAACATCGGGCTCGAGGTGAAAGGGTTTGACATTGTTATTGACGAACACAATCCTGATTTTCAGACATGGGGTTTGACGCACAGAGGATTAATACGATTAGGATTTCTTCAAACCATTCCCGGGAATATGATAAGCGGAGTTATCGGAAACATAAGTTCAGAAACCCACAGGAAACTTGTAAAGAATCTTGCTGGTTATTTAACTGAATAAATGCCGCTGTGAGAAGTTTATTCGGAGAAAAAATAAAAACCATTAAAAAATAATTCACATGGGAGGATACTTAAATAAAAAACCATAACCATGCCTCTCAAAGAAGTAAGATATATCAGGGACTATAAACTTGAATTGATTTTTAATAACGGAAGAAAAAAAATTCATGACTTTGAAAATTTTTTATTTTCCTCTGTTAATCCGTTAGTCACCAAATACCGCCAGGTGAATCTTTTTAAGAAAGTTAAGATTGACAGCACCGGATGCATTTCATGGGGCAAGAACGAAATGGATTTAAATCCTTACGACTTACCTGAATAAACTTTTATTCAAGCTCCGCTCGGCAGCATTTCTAATCCCGCGCTAATCCCCCAACAAATTTTTTTCTTTCCAAACCTTTCACGGGCGCGGTGCAGGGCATGGCGGTAGCATCGGGATGAGCCAGACATTGTCTCATACTGCATTTTTTTAGTGTTTATGCTATCGGAAATTTCTCCGATGCCATTTCCATCGGTCGGATGCCTATAGTAAGTTTTTACTATGCCATTTCCATCGGTAGAATGCCTATGGTAAGTTTTTACCATGCCATTTCCATCGGTCGAATGCCTATGGTAAGTTTTTACTATGCCATTTCCATCGGTAGAATGCCTATGGTAAGTTTTTACTATGCCATTTCCATCGGTCAAATGCCTATGGTAAGTTTTTACCATACCATTTCCATCGGTAGAATGCCTATGGTAAGTTTTTACCATGCCATTTCCATCATAGAATGCCTATGGTAAGTTTTTACTATGCCATTTCCATCGGTCAAATGCCTATAGTAAGTTTTTACCATGCCATTTTCATCGGTCGGATGCCTATCCTGATTTTTCAGGATATATGTTCCATCGGTCGGATGCCTATCCTGACTTTTCAGGATGCCATTTTGAACTTTCAGAACCCTATGTCAGTTTTCTGACTATGGCTTTTTAATACAAAAACCCCTTCCCGGAAATTCCGGAGAGGGGTCTAAAACGGTAACACAAGGTTTCTCTTAATACATATAAGCAAGAATCATTGCCACCAGCAAGAGCGAGGCAAAATGGTAGCCGGTATTAATAAAGAACAGCTTCCACGACTTGCTCTCCCATGCCACCCTTCCGAGTTCGCCCGGGAAATAAAAGCCAAGCCAGGTGAAAAAGGCAGCGCTGAAAGCGGTTTCTGTTACTGACATCGTTGAGGCAGCTTGTCCCCACGTGAGCGGATTCCACACCGCCATGTTGTGGGCAAAGACATAAGCCATCAGGAAATTTCCGATAACCATAAAAATCATTCCCTTGGCTAAAGCGCCAGCGGGCGGTTTCTTATCCGCTGAATAACCCATCTCCTTGCCCCACGCCTTGCCGAAAAGCGGGGTGTACCAGATGAAACCAAGAATAAAATTTGCAACAACTGCGATGAGTACCGCAAGAATATTTATGTCAATGTTTGGCATGATTACCTCCTTTTTTAAAATGTGAATTTGCAGCCAAAGTATAAAAAAGTTTAAAACAATAATTTCCTAAAGCAAGTCACGATAATTTTAAAATCCCCTTCCGGGAAATTTCAGAGAAGTAATCCGCTTACTGATATTTGTAACCCGGACGGTTCACAAGATAGCCACACACCACATGATTCTGTCAATATCAATCATCTCGGTGTCGGTTAAAAGTTTTCTTTCCCCGGCATTGGCAGATGCCCATGCTTTCCGTATGTGGCTTGGAATAAAAAGCCATTGCGAATCCAGGGTTTTCTCTTTTACAGGAATTGAATTTGAAATAATTCCTCTCAGTTCACGTCCCTCGTAAGAAAAAAATACAAGCTGGTTTTCGAGACCTCTTTTTGCAACCTCAAGTTTTGTCATTGATTTTTATTTTAGATATTTTCCGAAGATACTTCTTAATCAGGCGGAAACCTATTTATATTTATTTGCACGGCTGTAATCTCACCACGACTCCTCCCGGGGAATCATAATCCGAAAAAAATATTTTAATCATTCCTGCACACTTTTCATGGGCGGGAATTTTTCTGAGTTTTTTTGTGAAGGCATTTGAAATTAAGTTAGCACTTTTGCCTGCATTATTAAAGATATCAATATTACAACATAGATGACAACGGAACTTTCGTTCTGGATTTTCTTTCTTCTGTTTATTGCGCTGATGCTTGCGCTCGACCTCGGGGTTTTTCACCGACAGGCGCATGCCATTTCATTTAAAGAGTCGTTGCTGTGGACCATGGTATGGGTGGGGCTGGCAATGACATTCAATGTCATTATTTATTTCTGGAAAGGACCGGAGAAAGCCATTGAGTTTCTCACCGGCTATCTGATTGAACAGTCGCTGAGCGTGGATAATTTATTTGTGTTCCTGTTAATCTTCGGATACTTTCATGTTCCTGCGAAATACCAGCACAGGATTCTTTTCTGGGGAATAATCGGAGCGCTTGTATTGAGAGGGATTTTCATATTTGCCGGTGTGGCGCTGATGGAAAAATTCCACTGGATGATTTACCTGATGGGAGGCATCTTAATCGTATCCGGTTATAAAATGGTTTTTCAGAAAGATAAAAAAATAGACCCGGAAAAGAATCCGGTCCTCCGCCTTTTCAAAAGATTTTTTCCGGTCACCCATCAATCGGAAGGAAGCCATTTCTTTATCAGGCAAAACCGCAAGTGGTATGCGACACAGTTATTCCTTGTGCTGATTATTGTGGAAACAACCGATGTGATTTTCGCAGTTGACTCTGTGCCGGCAATTCTTGCCATCACCACCGATTCATTTATTGTTTTCACCTCCAATGCTTTCGCCATACTCGGATTGAGGTCGCTTTATTTTGCGCTGGCAGGAATTATCAATGTATTCCGTTACCTGCATCTCGGATTGGCATCCATACTCATCTTCATCGGCTTAAAGATGGTGCTTGCCGATGTTTACAAGCTGTCCGTTGGAAACGCACTCCTTATTGTGATGGTAATTCTGATAGTCAGCATTGTCGCTTCGCTGATAAAACCTAAAACAAGTAATAGCTGATAACCAGTGAAAACTTGTCCGGAAATTCCGGAGAGAAAGGGTTTCGATTTAAGGATATATACTGAAGGAAATCAGGTTTGCGACATGTCTGATTGCTCAACAACAGGTCTTATTTGCTCAACGAAATGACTGATATGCTCAATTATTAATCCGATTTGCTCAACAAAATGACTTAAAACACGTGTTTTTATGTACTTTCTTGGGCAAATGATGATTTAAATTGAGCAAATTAGAATTAAAATTGAGCAATGGATATTGATGATTGAGTATTTCTCAAATTAAATATTCAATGTTCAATAATCAATGTTCAAAATGGACATAATTGCTTAACTTAACGACATAGCCCTAAATCCGTTCGCCCAAATTAATATACACATAAAGAGAATTATTAAGCAAAACAAAGGTCTATACTTCCGTTCGCGGAAATCAATTTGCCCAATTGAGGTATGTTTATATATTTTGGCAGCCGTTATCAGTACCCGTTCTTTTCAGTAAGTATTTCTTAACCCTTAAACCCCAAAACTATGAAAAACAAATTTCATAACCTTACGGGGGTTTCAAGAAGGACAATTGCAGCAGCAGGACTCATCCTGCTTATTACCGGAGCGTCATACGGCACGCCCCGAATCAACACCATCACCTTTACTCCTTTAACGCAGACAGTGTGTATTCCCGCAGCCGGAACGGTTTCGGTTT